>JAHXHU010000201.1 GCA_025656375.1 Candidatus Thiodiazotropha sp. (ex Ustalcina ferruginea)
AGCAACTGCTGAATTCATTTTTTCCTTCCTTTGCCATAAACCGGAACACTGGGAATTATAAATGAATATTTTATTCAGGACATTACACTAGCACCTGTTATCTTTTTCTCACTCTGGGGAGATCGTGTACGGATTCCACTATGGAGTTATCTGGGTAGTTTTATACTTGCCATGTTTGGTGCGGCGCTCTACTTCACTGAGTCTGCTGGTTATACCCAATGGCTGGGTGAGTGGCATAAATACACCAAGCTACTGTTTATTTCGCTGACAGTCATGACGGGGGGATGTCTGATGTTCTGGATTGGAAACAGGCAGGCAAGCTCATTGCGAACGGCTACAGCCAATGCGGCTGAGTATTGAGTGTGATGAACCATACACTGCTCAATCTTGGCAGGTTTGAAGAGCAGTTACTCATATTCGGTGGGCCGTATGGTAATCTGCAGGCTACACAAGCCGTATTACAGGAATCTGAAAAATTGGGCATTCCGGTATCACATGTGATCTGTAATGGGGATTGTGTTGCCTATTGCGCACAGCCTGAAGAGACTGTAGATCTGATCAGATCATCAGGAATCACGGTGTTGATGGGGAACTGCGAACAGTCACTTGCAGACGGGAGAGAAAACTGTGGTTGTGGTTTTGAAACAGGCACCAGCTGCTCTTTATTAGCTGAAGATTGGTACCCCTATTGCGCAGAACAGCTCTCCATAGATGCCAAGCGGTGGATGGGCAGCTTACCTAAAGGTCTATTTTTTGATCTCGAAGGGAGGCGGTTTCAAATCGTGCACGGAGGATTGAGTGCCATCAATCGATTTATTTTTGCTTCGATGCCAACTGATGAAAAACTGAAGGAGATGGCCTTAAGTGATGCGGATGTGGTGATCGGTGGTCATGCCGGCCTGCCCTTTGGGGAGCAGTTGGGTGAACGCTACTGGTTAAATAGCGGTGTGATAGGTATGCCGGCCAATGACGGCACTCAGGATGGTTGGTATCTGCTCATTATACCGGAAGAGGGTAATGTGCGCTGTGAATGGCACCGTCTCAGCTACAATGCAAGGGCTGCTCAATCAGCGATGCATAAGTTGAACAGATTCAATGGTTATGCAGAGACATTGCTAAGCGGAGTTTGGCCAAGTATGGATATTTTGCCTGATAAAGAGTTTAGTCAGCGGGGTAGGGCTATATCACCTGAATCGATCACTATCCCCATTGTTAACAGGGCTTAGTTGAGTCTGTTAGTGACCCACACTGTTGAACTTCATCGATACAGCCTTCAACAGATTCATGGGCCCATGATCACGCACTGTTTCTAAACCGTTTCTGTCCTTCACAAAGAGTGATCCGACATATCCCAGTGCATTGACCGATATGCCCTTGCAGTGCTCCTGTGAACGCGGCACCATCAACATCCATTCTCTGGTTACCAGTAGGTTGTAGGGGGTTGATTGATATTCACCATCCGGTCGAACCCATCTTGATATACCTACCGATGTCAGCATTTGCTGATAGATGGATAGTGTTTGCCTAGCAGCTTCAGATGGGTTGTTTTCTATGCCTATTGGTAACGGACTCCAGCTATGCACAAAGGGTAGCTGATTTAGAGACTGAAGAGTCATTTTTTTAGTGAGTGTTGAATAGATATTTTCTAAAGGATACAAGGATTGACCAGGATAGAGCGGCAAGGGGACCAGTTGCAGGTGTTTATGTTGTTGACTGGCACCTGCTGCTGTGCCTCCATTATAGAACCCTAATGACGGGTATTCTGACAGGCAGAACCAGAGTGCTTCAAAGTCCTGAAGTGACAGTAATCGCTCCTGATGTTAAAATTCGCGGGTGATGATCAATAGATGATGTTCCACCACATTGAACTTGTTGAGAACTGACAGATGTGTCGGGCTGATATCCGCTACTGTCAGTTCTGGCTCAGGCGTGAGGAAGGGATTGAATGGCTCATCTTGTTGTTGATTTCGGTCCTGTCTCTTTATCTCCTGTGCCTTTCGTTTTAGATGGGTCGCGACACGTACGATAAAGCTAAAATCATGCTGCCATACAGTGTGGTAATCAGTCTCAATAATGTCGAGTGTACCAAAGGCAATGGATGATTGCGTTCTGGCAACAATTTCCGCCCACAGGTTGTCTGCTTTGAATCGAGTTGACATGGGATTGGTTTAGATTGCTTTAACTAACTATAGTCAGTTTATTTTTGTTTGAGTTGAAACAACAGATCTGGGAGCAAAATGGGTCACAGTGTCGACAATGGCTTGTGTTTGAGGGTCGATTTCGATGTTCACTCTGTCACCGATTTGTCGTCTGCCGATGTTGGTGCGCTGCATGGTTTCCGGTATCAGATTAACATCGAATTCATTACCTTCCACATTACCGATAGTCAGGCTAATACCATCGATGCCGATATAGCCTTTGGTAAAAATGTATTTTCTCCAGTCAGTAGGTAGTTTAAACCGGAGTTGGCGGTTGTTTTCACTGGCTATGACATCTACTACCTCAGCCATACAGAGGATATGGCCAGACATGGCATGACCACCAATCTCATCTCCATAGCGTGCAGCCCGCTCGAAATTGAAGGCATCGCCAACCACAAGTTCGCCCAAGTTTGTTACGCGCAATGTCTCTTGCATCAGGTCGAAGTCGATGAGATCACTATCAATTCGGGTTACAGTCAGGCAGCAGCCATTATGTGCAATCGAAGCACCCGGTGTCAGTCCTTCCAATGCCGTTACCGGTAACCGGATTCGATGTGTACGAAACGCTTTTTTCTCTTGGATTTCGACAACTTCTGCTGTTCCTTGAACGATGCCTGTAAACATGGTGTTATGACTGCTATATGTGAAATGAACCTGGCTAGTGCAGGTGTTTATTAACCCGGCACCTAATAGGGTAGCCTAAATGTGATCACTGTTGGGCCTGCTTTCTCAATTGCTCATAGTATAGATGGACCACCCATTGTCTCAACTCACCACCACGCATTGTTAAAGATAAGGCCATGATCCAATCCCACACGCCGGCATTCTGGCGTGCCACACTGGCACTCTGTATCGGTTCAATGATGGTCTTCAGCAATCTCTATATTACTCAGCCACTACTCCCCCAGCTGCGTGACGCATTCGATATCGACTCCTTGCAGGCGGCCTTGAGTCTGTCAGTCGTCACACTCTCACTAGGGATTTGTCTGTTGATATTTGGTCCTCTCTCCGATGCCGTAGGCCGTCGTGTTGTTATTCTCACTACCCTGTTATTGTTGTGCCTGGTCACCTTTGCAACAGCGTTTGCTTCCGACTACACGATATTACTGCTTTTGCGGGGGTTACAGGGGGTGTTCATTGCAGGTCTGCCGGCAGCCGCCCTGGCATATATGGGAGAGGAGTTTGAACCAAATGCACTACTTTTAGCGGTTGGACTTTATATCGGCACCAACTCCCTGGGCGGTGTGACAGGACGGCTGGTCAGCGGCCCGGTGGCGGCTGAGTGGGGGTGGCGAAATAGTTTTCTCTCACTGGCTGCTTTTGACCTGATATGCCTCTTCTTGGTGTTCTGGATGCTGCCAGTATCAAACCGATTTGAACCGAGGCCACTACGGTTTTGGCAGGTATTGGTCGATCTCACTCTGCATCTGAGAAATCCGATGATTTTTGCTGCTTGTTTGATGAGCGGTCTCAATTTCTTTGTTTTTATCAACCAGTACAGTTATATCACCTTCGTGCTGGCTGAAGCGCCCTATGACCTCTCATCTGACTGGCTGGGTTTGTTCTTTCTCACCTATCTCTCCGGTACCTTGGCTGCAGGTTTTTCAGGGCGTCTGGTTCGGAATCGTTCACAGCCAGGTGCGATGGGCGTTGGGATTATCATCCTTGTGTTGGGTACGTTGTTAAGTCTGGTGCCGCAACTCAGCGTGATCGTGGTTGCTTTCTTTATCAATGCCTTTGGCTTTTTCTTTACGCACTCATTGGCCGCCGGTTGGGTGGCAGGTCATGCTAAAACAGCGCGGGCCAGTGCCACTTCACTCTATCTGGTGTTTTATTACACCGGTGCAACCTTGGGTGGATTCTATCTGGAGCCTTTCGGCAGGATGGCAGGGCGTTGTAGTCGGATCATTGATGATTCTGAGTATAACCTTTGGAATGGCGATGTGGCTGGGCAGTCAAGAACGTAAACTTGCCCTGGTTTAAGTTAAAAGCGTCTCTAAGTTATGTGCGTAACCTGTTTATTTAATTCAATATCTTTATGAACTATTGATTTCCAAGTGATGAACAGTGCAGTTAAAATCCTGTGCTTCGACTCATGACGTGAGCCTGTGGCTGTGTGATAATCCCGCCAGGTATTTACAGGTTGTCGGATTTCGGATG
>JAHXHU010000128.1 GCA_025656375.1 Candidatus Thiodiazotropha sp. (ex Ustalcina ferruginea)
ACTGTTATTCGGGGATCCACCAGATCCCGATATTTCACCACTTCAATCCAGGCTGCTATTCTCATGAATATTTATGGGACAGCAGTGATCTATAAGCTTTTCTTCAATGGGATCAATCTTCACCGCATATCCATATAGGTGAAGAGTCACTGTGGTTGATGTTTAGCGAAAACAGAGGTTGTAAACCCTTCCATTAAATATTACCAGACACGATCCCTTTGCCTCAATAATAGTGTGAACATTGATAATTGCATCGACTGGTAAGGGTTCTTGGGGGAAATTGACTGGTTTGCCCTCAATGACTTTACCTTCTTCGTTTCGTATTTCAAAGTCGCCTGATTTACTATCAAAATTAATCGAATAAACAAAGTTATCGCTATTTGCTGAATCAGAATCTTTGCTCGGCTTTTTATACATTTCAGCGCATGCTGAAATTGTTGATGCAATAAAGATTATCAGGATTTGTGTAATAATGTTTCTTAGTCGCTTCATTTGATGCTCCTCCCATTGGAAGTTGGTAAGTGTATGTTAACGGAATGTGAGAGATAACTGTCCGTAAACAATACGTTCAGGACTTAATATTGACGGTGATGCTGATGCTTCAACAGACAGACTGTCATAGCTGTTTCTATCTTCAAAATTGAATTCTTCATCAAAGACATTTTTCACGCCTACCGACATGAGTCCATGCTTACTAGGTAGACGATAAGAAAGAAGCAGGTCGGTCAGCCAAAATGTGTCTTCAGCATCTTGAGGCGAATCAAAAATGGAGCTTCCCTGCAAGAAGACTCCTTTCTGGTCTGTATAAGTCGTAGTTACGCCAATAATAAAACCTGTAGGATGATAATAGTTTATTGTAATTGGCAAACGGTGCGTCTCTAATTCGATTACCCCATCCGGTGATACGCCACTGAATTCAACAGCATTGACATTTGTTGCAGAGTCCAGATCGCTAAAACTGTATTCGAAATTGAGACTCAAGAACTTATAAGGTGACCAATTAACCCAGGTATTTGCACTGGTTTCACCAAATTTAACGTCTACCATAGAAGAGCTAAAGGTACTTAAATCAAGCAGTTCAAAAGGTGTTTCCCCTTCACGATGTACCCCTTGAATGCCTGCAGATAATGATGGCAAGAATTGATGGTTAAAACTCAAGCCATAGTTCCATGTATCAGTTTGACGGAATTCATCATGGATCTGATTGAATCCTGCTATATGTGTAGGTTCAAGTGTTTGATAGAAGGAAGTAGCAATTGCACTTGCCCTTGTTTTGAATACAGCAGCACGTAATATAGAGTCACTGTTCAAGGACCATTGTGCTCCTAGTTTTGGAAGTATGTGAGTTTCCCTTTCAGAAAATATCTCACTAGTATCTCGAATAGCAGAAATAGCTGTTGTGAGATATAGCATTTCTGAAGGTTGATAAAAATAATAGCCGTAGAGTCGTGACTGCTTCTCTGTAAACTTATTCTGTTGTGTGCAATCGGGAAAAGGGAGCGGGCACGGCATGGGTGAGAAATCAAACTTTGATGTAACACTAAATTTGCTCTGATTAAAACTAATCCCACCTATGAATCGATGTGCCCCACTATTATGCTGTAATTGCAGATCATGGGTATTTATTTTTGTATCATTTTTTCGGAGTAGTTCGAAATTAACTGCGGTTGCTTCGTCATCTATCTTTGTTGTTGTAAAAAGAACTCTGGTATCAGGTGAGATGGTATGATTTAATCCAATGTGGTAATTAGTCGTGTCAGTATCTACACGTAATGTTTCGTCTGTCAGTAAATTGGGTAGTAGCCTCTGAGAGACATCACCTTTTACCACTTCATCCTGGCTGACTTCGATCTGGAATGAGGTACTGTCCGAAAAAGCAAATTGGGCAAAGAGATTATAGCGATCCTGTTCGTAATCCGCATTCATGCGGAAGCCATCTGTTTCTGTTTGATATTGTCCTAAACTGAATGCAAAACGATCATATAGACCAGCAATGATGGCATCGTTACTCCAGGTATTCTCCTCAGCAATAGATGCATCAAGCTGAAAGGCCAGACCATTACGGGTAAAGAGAGGATTGTATTCATTATAAGAGAGCTCACCGGGCCCATTACCATCAAGCAAACCTAAATTTGAGTTGCTTAATTGTGGTTGTAATGGGTCCAGATTCAGAGGTTGGGTCATTCTCGATTGCAGTAATTCACTCTGTCTGGCGGCATCCAGGTTGGTAATGCCCGAGTAGCTGTCCGCCAGCAGTCGATGGGCTGAATGATTACCAGGATCCTGCATCAGTGCATCGGTTGCTTGGTAACGTGCTTGTTGTTCAAAATTCAAATCACTATAGATTCTTCCAAGCGCAACACTTCGGGCAGCTTCATCCTGATCCAGGAGTTGCCGGGACCGGTAAACACCCCGGTTATCATTCAGTTCAATCGCCTCCTGTTGCGCTTGCAGTGCTTCAACTGGACGGTTATCAGACTGCAACAGTATCGAATCATAAAACCAGGCGGTCGGATCATTCGGATCAAGGGTTTTCGCCATCGCAAATTGCTCTGACGCCAGGCCGTTGCGCTTCTCTTCATAATAGGCCTTGCCCATGTAACTGCGCAGCAGGGCATTACCAGGGTCGAGCAGGGCGGCTGTTTCGATCTCTTCACGACCGGACTGCAATGCTCCCTGGCGAATCTTCACCAGACCCAGACCCAACCGGGGTAAGGGCGCAGCCGAATCAAGGTTTATCGCTGCTTCGAACGCGGCCATGGCCGCATCGAGGTTGACCTCTCGCAGGGATGCAAAACCCAACACAGTGTGGGAGAGGGAGAGCTTGGGATCTAGGGCGACAGCCTGGTTTGCCGCTTGCTGGGCGGACTTCGTATTGCCGGTCATTAACCAGACCTCAGCCAGGCGAGCCTGAGTCAGCGCACTTTGCGGTGCCAGCTCAGCAGCTTTCTGACTGTTGGCCAATGCAGCGGGTATATTGAACTGGGCTTGATCGACATAGGATTGCGCCATATAGGCTGCGGCCGACTGGCTATCATTTGCCAGAGCCTGCTTCGCCAGCTCAGCGGCCTCATCAATACGATTCTGGGCTATGGCCGTGATTGTCTGTTGCGCCAGCGTATCAGCGGCATCAGGTTGTTCGGGTAAGGGCGGATAATAGAGCGCCCAGGTGACAGCCTCGATGGGGATGGCCTTGGCGATCCGTACCGGTGCTTGATTGTTGGCTGCGTGAGCTGCCTGGCTGGCTGTCAGTTCGATTGATCCAGCCGTGTTAGTGGCAACCACTAGCCCTTCAAAGACCGTTACATCGGTGGCAGTGTCTTTGATCTGTACAACAAACTCTGTCCCTTCTATCGAAGCGTTGACGTAGGGGGTTCTGACTTCGAGGCTTTTCGGCGTACGGCTGATAAAGTGCACGGCACCAAGCAGCAGGTCGATGATAGAGCGAGTTTTCTTCTCAACATGGGTGAAAGTGAGGGCAGAATCCCCATCCAGTCGTAACAGGGTTTCGTTAGTCAGACGGACTGCAGCCCGACTGTCGTAGCCGGTTCTGAGGTTGTCGCCTGTGCAGAATCCCTGCTTGAGTGCTGCACTGTGCCATGTCTCTTCATCAGCTCTTTTTGTCTCGACTGCACCTTCCAGCGAGATCAATTTAGCCACAGGCTCACACTCTGCAGCTAAGAGATACTCAGGTAAGAGCAAGACGAGAAGGGTCAATGAATACTTCGCGAGCATTGAAATGTTGAGGCAATGCTGCATGAGTTTTCCTCTTGGATCTGTTTATTATTCCCAGCAGATGGGGCATTGATTTTAAGACTTAAAAGTGCACCGTTTGTACGATATATATTAACGAATTTCCTGCAGTATGCGAATTTATTTCGTGTCTGCCAAGATGATTGGGTCACTTTTTTAAGGTGAAATATTCATAAAGTCACCTAACCCCATCATCGTTGAATGGACATTTCCATCATATTGGTTAAGCGGAGAGGTATGGAATTCCATTGCATAGATAGCGATAAGGATAATCTAAGGATCCGTGGCAGGTCGCCCATCCATACGCTGAATCCCCAGCGTATATGTCGGATAATTTTACGGTTCAATCTATTATTTACATAATAAATTGAATTTATACTATTGATTATTAAATATTTAGTGTCTCATGGCTTAAGTTATGCGTCTGATACTTAAAACGATCCATAACAACAACCAGTGGAAAAAACCTGACATGTTGATGCAGTAAAGATCGAAAAGCAGGTCAGTGTTTTTAAAAACGATAATCGGGTAGCCGGGGGTCTCTAACCCCCAGCCCCCACAACACCCTGCATGCGGCTCCGCACAGGGCGTTTCACTTGGAAT
>JAHXHU010000213.1 GCA_025656375.1 Candidatus Thiodiazotropha sp. (ex Ustalcina ferruginea)
TGGCGCAAGGCACGGCGGGTCTACAGTCTCGCCTCACGGCTGCCGGGGACTAACCGCCTCGGCTTTCAGCCTTCCATGGCGCTCAGCGAACGATAAGAGAACCACAGCCCCCGGCCTGAGCTTCCATGTGGGTGAAAAGCCTCCCAAGATCGTCTCCGTGGCAAGGCAGGCACTGGCCATCGATGAGCGTCGCACTGACTTCCGACCTGAAATCTGGCAAGGGGCCCATCCGGATCAGTCGGTTGAACAGCGCTCAAGCTGCTCGCACACGACGACTCCTATCGACCGAAGAACCTGTTGGCACTGATTCGCAGCCGCCCGGACCTGGTTTCCCAACTCCCGGCAGGCATCATCTAACCTGGCCAGGAGTCTGTCGGACTTAGGTGATCGTAGCGAGGGAAAACCATTTTGGCCAGATTGTTCGATTAAATGAAGCGAATAGTGAGCCTATTTAACGAATTTAATCGAACAATCTGGCCAAAATGGTTTTTCCGCAGTAGATTCATCCTAAGTCCGACAGGCTCCTAGTGACCCACTGGCTGTTATTCTCCAGCATGGCGGCTGCCAAGAAAATAATACGATAAGGGATGACGCGATATGTTCCGACTTGAGGTGCTCCCTGCCCGCTACGGCGATTGTATCTGGATTGAATACGGCGAAAACCCGGTACGGCGCATGTTGATTGACGGCGGTGCACCCGGGGTCTACAAAAAGGCACTCAAGCCAAGGCTCCAGCAACTCCCTGACACTGACCGGGAATTTGAGCTGCTTGTCATCACCCATGTCGATTACGACCATATCCGCGGCATCATCGAACTGGCCCATGATGACAGTATCCCGTTCAAGGCCAAAGATGTCTGGTTCAACGGCTATCGGCATCTTCCGAAGCTGGACAACCCTGAAGTCCTGGCCGGCAAGCACGGCGAAGAGCTTACTGATCTACTGTTAAAGAATGGCCATAGTTCGAATAGACGAGGATTCGATGGCGAGGCTGTCGTCATTCCGGATGATGGGGATCTGCCACAGATCAAATTCGACGGTGATCTCACGGTAACCCTGATGGGGCCAACGATTCCGATGCTCGCGGATCTGCGCAACGATTGGGAACACTCCTGCAAGGACATCCGCATCACCCCAGAGGAGCTGGAAGAGGCACGCAGAGAAGGTCGATACAAAACCCTTGGTGGTAAAGAGGCAGCGACAACCAAGCCAGAACGACCCGATATTGAACAGCTACTGAGGGCCGATTTCGAGGAAGATCCTTCATCTGCAAATGGAAGCAGTATCGCCCTTCTTGTCGAATACCAGGGCTATCGGGCACTTCTCGCGGGTGACGCCCATCCGAGCACATTGGTCAAATCGATCGATCGTCTGGGGCAGGACAAACTGAAACTTGATGTCTGCAAGCTACCCCACCACGGCAGACGGGGAAGTGTTAGCGCAGCGTTGATCAAACGTCTGGACTGCAAACGCTACATCTTCTCTTCGAACGGCGATCAATTCTACCATCCCCATCCCGAGGCAGTGGCACGGGTCATTGAGTATGGCGGGGATCAACCGAAACTACGGTTCAACTACCGTACCGAGGAGACCCTTGTCTGGGACGACGATCGACTGCGCGATGCCTATGGCTATGAGACTGTCTATCCCGAGGATAATCGTATAGGCCTGGTATGTATTCGAGGAGATGACGAATGAGATCGATACTGGTTGAATTTACTCGTTTCGATGATTTACAGACAGGTATCCTGAGAAAGGGAGACAAATATCTACGGACGATTAAAGATCATTCACCTCAGCAAGTGCAGATGAGTATTAGTCAGATGCCTTTCAAGGATCTGACTCGAAAATTGCGTTATTCAACCAGCCCCGAGCAAGAGCGTCTAGAAGCGGTAAAAGAGGCTTCGGAACTGGTCTCAGATCTTCTCCGTCGACATGAAAATCAAGAGAAGTACGAGGAGTTGTGCGATCTCATTAAGAAAGGCGGCTTTGGTTCGTTGGAGAAAATCTCGAAGATGATCTCGGATCTTCATAAGCAATCTATTGATGGCAGTATTCTGGAAGAAGGCCCTTTAATTAAAGAGCTCAATCACAATCAATACTGTGATTCCCTGCAACAGATTGATCTGGTGGCAAACGCATCTGAACTCTCTACACTTCCGTTCGAGGCCGCCTTATCTGAAAAAGGCAAACCTCTGTTTCTAAGGGGGGTAATGGTGTTGTCTTGACACGTCGTGTGCGGGGTGATTTCAATGAGAAAGTTGCTCAGTGGCCGGTAATACCACGCGTACTGTTTTCCTGGTCCTCAGCTGGTGGAGAAGAACCCGTACCCTATGAAAAACATCGCGAGATACTGCTCAACGCACTAACACCCTGGTTGCCAAAAAACAACATGGCATCGGTTTTTGTCGAGCTTGGTAATGTACAACTCAAGCAGATAAAAAAATGCGTTGAAGATGGAAAATTCACGCATTTCCATCTATTGGCACATGGCCAGGAGTTGAAGGGGGAGAATGATTCACGATTTGGTATCGCGTTGAACCATCCTATTGAGGGCGCTGATGTGGTATCCCCTGAAGATATCGCCAAAACGTTGGCGGATATTCGCTCAAGCGCAGTGGTCATCACCCTTGCAGCTTGTGATGCAGGCAATCAAAACGATGTCATTAACCCTGAAAAAAGTCTGGCTCATGAACTCCATGTCTCTGGCTTTCCCGTGGTTATAGCATCGCAACTACCTTTGACCATCACCGGTTCAAACATCCTTGTGCATCATTTCTATAAAAGCCTTTTCAATGGACTCGATGTTCGAGAGGCACTTCATCGCACGCGTGTTGAGCTTTATAACAAAAGGGATGATGCTGGCACTGGACACGACTGGCTGAGCCTAGTGGGGTATGTGCAACTACGAGAAGGGTATGCGAATTTTCTCGAAGAGGTCAGGCTGAAGTCACAACTCAACGCACTCATGAATCTCAGAGAGCAGACAGAAGCATTAGCACAAAACAGCGCCAAACAAGATCGTTTTTCTGACATCGGAAGGAAGTTAGCGGAACGTATTGAAACACTCAAAAATCTATTGTCCCAAACTCAAAATGGAAAGGCGCTGGATGAGAATAGAGGACTCCTGGGGAGTGCTGAAAAGCGGCTGGCAGAATTGTACTTTAGATATTTCAAGGACGATAAAAGTCAACAGTTATCACACCAGGCGCTGGAACGCTCATGCAATTGGTATCTTGAGGCATTTACGGCAAATCCCTCCCACCACTGGAGTGGTGTCCAGTATCTGGCCCTGCATGCTAGCCTGACCGGTCAAGTCGACCTTAAAAAATGGAAGATTTCATACCGCGCTGCTGAGGTTGATCGCATGCGACCAGATGAGTACTGGGCACAGGGCTCCTTAGCTGAACTCGCCTTGTTGAGTCAGCTGATTGGTGAATCGACTGACGAAACAGCTGAGTTCTATCTGCTAGAGATGAAGAAGCGGTTTGAGGAAGTCAGGTCAACAAAGCCTAATGCTAATAACCCACTCCAATCCACGGAGCTACAACTGCGACGATATATGGATTGGTGGGTACCGACCGGCCAACGTTTTTTCCCCCCTGTGTTCCTGACCTCGCTCAACAAGCCAGGAAGCTGGTTGAATTGATCGTAGAATAAAAACCCTGTTTGGTACAGCTGTTTTAATTTCGTCTCGCCCAGGTATTCGGCTGTTGCCACATCATCCCACTAAATACCTATCCAACCCCTTTACCGAACTGTCACGCAACAGATAGCTGCTGCGATTACTGCGACGTGATCGCTGTCCATCCAGACTGACTGAGACGGGCTGCCGCTCCAGGATACACAACCGGCGACTCAGGCAATCCGCACGCCAACGGGAGGAGGCCTTTTTGGCACGCTCCTCGACTGCAATACGTGTCAGAGAGAATTCATCGGCAGGCTGCTCGGCAGCGACACGTCTTTTTATCGCATTGAGGGCCTTGCTCAGACTCCCCTGCTGCACCCCCATGTCGTAGAGTGCGGCAAGACAGCGCAGATTGTTGATCTGGATGGGTGATACACCTCTGAGAAAGGCCAGTGCAGACATCAGCAGTTTGCCGTACTTGTCGTAGGCGTAGCGCAGCATCACTTCACGGAATAGCTTCTCTCTCCCCACTGCCTGCAGATAGCCCTTCCATGGTTGCGAAAAGCCATGCTTGCCCGTTCCCGTGCTCAATACATCGGCCCAGAGTATTGCCTTTTTGCGTGACGGTAATCCCCCCAAAAAATAACGGGGTTCAAAAGTAGAATTTTCCAATTATGATTACGAAAAGGAGAATCTACAATGAAGAAGTCCCGC
>JAHXHU010000393.1 GCA_025656375.1 Candidatus Thiodiazotropha sp. (ex Ustalcina ferruginea)
AACTGTTATTCGGGGATCCACCAGATCCCGATATTTCACCACTTCAATCCAGGCTGCTATTCTCATGAATATTTATGGGACAGCAGTGACTCAACATAATCTTTCAATCTTTGTGGGGTATCACGTTCAGGATCCACGCTTACAAAAACCGGTTGCACTTCAGCAAGACCATCAGAATCCATCTCAGTCATGGCTGCACTCATCATTGCCAGATTGGTAGGGCAGATATCCGGACACCAAGTATATCCAAAATAGAGTAGAACCACCTTTCCTCGAAAATCACTCAGGCTTACTGCTCCACGATGGGAAAGCAGGGTAAAATCACCCCCTTTGGGTTGTGCAATCAGTCGTTCATTGTTTGCCTCATTCCCGACATCCACTGCAGGCTGCCAAACAACCAGCAACCAAATTAGCAGACACACCATTAAAGCTATAGCGGTGAACAGTAAAAATCTCTGCATTGTATCTCTATCAATTGCCTGTAAGCGTGTTGCTTAAAGTTGATTCCGTACCATCACAAAGATGTAACGGGTAATACATCCGTTGCAGTCAGGTGGTGAAGACTTAATCGGGATGCAATAGTGCATTGAATTAGCATGTCATACATTGACATATGGCAAATCATTGCAGGAAATAATTGTTCAGACAATTGGTTTTATCAACAACTCAAATTCAATGCTTACGAAATCAGTGCCACTTAGCAAGAATGCTCAGTTGTGGGTGCGGCAGGGCCGTACCCTACAAGGTAGTAAAGTATGTAAACACCAAAATAGTAGCTGCGTCCTAGCGTATTTCACCTGAAATAACCTGCAGGCTCTGCTTAACCAACTGGTTATAGTCTTCAAGCAGTGAAAGCAGTTGGTTATCTTGTTCGCTCAGCTTCTGTCTCTGACTATCGTACACTATGGAAATACCATACTTCTTCTCTAGCTGCTTTGTCACATGGACCAAGCCTTGATCTAAACTGCTGGCTTTACGCCTCAAGTCATCGGCAATGAAGTGTGCTCTGACTTTATTGATCCCGTTCCGTTTATGCATTGCAATCAAGCGCTCTAGGTCGGTCTGAGCCTTACCAAGGCTACGCTCAATACGATGGATCTCTCTGACTTAGAAATTGGCAGCCATGCGCACACTTCTTAGCTGTATACGCAACTGTGGTGCAAGCACTTTCATTGCTTGAAGATGCTCATCCAGGCTTTTTAATTCAATCTCGTTAAGCCGTTCGAATTCAGCTGTTTCTGCTGAATAAGCGGTTTGCATGAACATGATGGAGATGGTCATTACAGCGGGAATAAAACGCCGCGCTGACCAGGAATAGAGGCTATTGATATTTGCGGTACAAAGATTCATCTTACAATCCCTACATTTATATTTCTGCTAGATCACCGTTCTCTTCCAGCCATTTTTTTCGGTCTGATGCACGCTTCTTTGCAAGCATCATGTCCATGACTCTGTTTGTGTTATCTCCTGACTCTACGGTCAACTGTATCAACCGTCGAGTATCCGGGTGAATGGTCGTCTCGCGCAGTTGCAGCGGATTCATTTCACCGAGACCTTTGAATCGCTGCACATTGACCTTACCACGTAACTTCTCGGCTTCAATACGATCCAGTACGCCCTGCTTTTCCGAATCGTCCAATGCATAAAAAACCTGCTTACCCACATCGATTCGATAGAGCGGAGGCATCGCCATATAAACATGTCCCCGCTCCACCAACTGCTTGAAGTGGCGCAAGAACAAAGCGCACAGCAAGGTTGCGATATGCAGCCCATCTGAATCCGCATCGGCCAAAATGCAGACCTTGCCGAACCTAAGTTTAGACAGGTCACTACTGCCAGGTTCCACGCCAATGGCTACCGAAATGTCATGGACCTCCTGAGAAGCCAGCACATCAGCAGGTTCCACTTCCCAGGTATTGAGTATCTTTCCACGTAGCGGCATGATGGCCTGAAACTCCCTATCTCTGGCCTGCTTTGCTGAGCCTCCGGCAGAATCGCCTTCCACCAGAAACAGCTCACTGCGTGTCGGATCTACTGAACTGCAATCGGCCAATTTACCTGGTAGGGCCGGGCCCTGCGTCACCTTCTTTCTTGCTACCTTACGGCCTGCACGCATACGGCTCTGTGCAGAAGTAATAGCCATCTCGGCGATTCGTTCACCGACATCGGTATGCTGGTTGAGCCATAAACTGAAAGAGTCCTTGACCACACCTGAGACAAAGGCGGCACACTCCCTTGAAGATAGACGCTCTTTGGTCTGACCGGAAAACTGAGGGTCCTGCAATTTGACGGAGAGCACATATGAGACCCAATTCCATACATCCTCAGGTGTCAGCTTAATGCCACGGGGCATCAGATTGCGGAATTCACAGAACTCCCTGACAGCGTCTGTCAGGCCGGTTCGCAGGCCATTGACATGGGTACCTCCCTGGGAGGTTGGGATCAGATTGACATAACTCTCCGTAACAACCTCACCACCTTCAGGTAACCATACGACTGCCCAGGCAGCCGTTTCGGCATTCCCAGACATCTCCCCGACAAAGCCATCGAGGGGTATTTTATCCACCCCTTGCAAGGCATCCAGCAGATAATCCCTTAAACCATCCTGGTAGACCCACGCCTCTCTTTCACCACTCTTCTCGTCAAAAAATGAGACTTTCAGACCAGGACAGAGTACCGCCTTGGCCCTAAGGACATGACGTAACTGCCGAGTCGAGAAACGTGAGCTGTCAAAATAGCCTGCATCCGGCCAAAATCGGACACGCGTACCGGTATTATTACGCCCTACCTTACCCACTACCTCCAGATCAGACACCTTGTGTCCATCCGCAAAAGCGATGTTGTACTCTTTTGCATCTCGACGAACCCAGACTTCGAGGTGTTTGGAGAGTGCGTTTACGACTGAAACACCGACACCATGCAGACCACCGGAGAACTGGTAACTCTTATTTGAGAACTTGCCACCGGCATGCAGCTTGGTCAGTATCACCTCGACACCCGGCACCCCCTGATGCGGGTGGATATCAACAGGCATACCGCGTCCGTCATCCACAACTTCCAGTGAACCATCTTTATACAGGGTGACATCAATCGATTTGGCATAGCCTGCGACCGCTTCATCCACACTGTTATCAATGACTTCCTGGGCCAGGTGGTTTGGCCTTGTGGTGTCGGTGTACATGACTGGTAGCTTACGTACCGGCTCCAGCCCGCTGAGGACTTCGATATCGGAAGCGTCGTATCTACCACTCATCTTGCTCTGTCGATCCTATACTATTGGTTATCAACGGCGGGGAGTTTACACACCTGTGATATGGCTGGCGAGCCTTGAATCTGAAACTGTGGACACAAATCAGGTTGCCACTTTGTCCATCATGTCTCAAACATCCTCCCATCACCGGGAAACCAGCCCATCATCTTTATTGACCGTTGCATGAAGGGTGGGTTAGTTTAAACTCCCCCGATTCAGGTAAAACCATCCACAGCGACGACGAAAACGTGCCTAGAAAAAAGAAACTCCCCGCCTTCGAGGAGGCAATGAACGAGCTGGAGAGCCTGGTTGAATCCCTGGAACAAGGCGACAAGCCTCTTGAGGAATCCCTAAAATCGTTTGAGCGCGGTGTAGCCCTGACCCGCATCTGTCAAACATCACTGCAAGAGGCAGAACAAAAGGTTCGTATCCTCAATAGCGACTCCCAAGCATCTGACCTGGTACCCTTCTCCGATGACAACGAATGAAGCACTGAACCACTACACCCAACAGTGCCAGCAACGTGTCGAGCAGGCCCTGGACCAGCTTCTCCCCTCTACAACCACCCGGCCGACTCGTCTACATGAGGCGATGCGTTATGCCACACTCAACGGTGGCAAGCGGATACGTCCTCTATTGGTTTATGCGGCAGGCCAGGCACTTGATATTGCTCAGGAACGGCTCGATGCACCCGCTTGTGCAGTAGAGCTGATCCACGCCTACTCACTCGTCCATGACGATCTACCCGCGATGGATGATGATGACTTAAGGCGCAATCATCCGACCTGTCATCGCGCCTATGATGAGGCAACGGCCATTCTGGTTGGCGATGCGCTTCAATCCCTGGCCTTCAAGTCCCTGTGCTGCGATGAATGCATGCAGGCTGATGCTCAGATCAGACTCTCCATGGTCGAGATCCTGGCCCGCGCCAGCGGCTCACGTGGTATGGCAGGAGGACAGGCTATCGATCTGCAGGCTGTAGGCAGGAACCTCAACCTGGCCGAGTTGGAAAATCTGCATATACACAAAACCGGCGCACTCATCCGTGCTGCTGTACGGATGAGCA
>JAHXHU010000441.1 GCA_025656375.1 Candidatus Thiodiazotropha sp. (ex Ustalcina ferruginea)
AACTGCTGAATTCATTTTTTCCTTCCTTTGCCATAAACCGGAACACTGGGAATTATAAATGAATATTTTATTCAGGACACTACACTAGGTGCCCACTATTGGCGACAGCTCGCCCCCGCCACTGCCTATACCCTTAGGGCTCTAATCTGGATACTCTATCCATTTATAGTGATGTCAGCTGTCCTTACACGCTTACTTTCACGGGACCATGAGCTGGGAAAGTTTCGAAGGGATGAATTTACTGCGATGGCGGATGTAGGTGTTGAAAAGGGTGAACTTGATCAGCACGAGTCATTGATACTCAAGAATCTTTTCCTCCTTAAAGAGACCAGAGTGATCGATGTGATGACACCTCGCACGGTAGTGTTTTCATTGGATGAGACGCTTTCAGTGCAGGAATATTTCGAAAAATTCAACGGTAGTCGATTTTCTCGCATACCGGTCTATAAGGACGACCGTGATCATGTGACCGGCTTTGTGTTACGGAGTGATCTACTGCTCTCCCATGCCAGGGGGAATTCGGAGAAAAGGCTTGACGTCTATCGTCGTGATATTCCGGCCCTTCCTGATACCAGTTCGTTGCAAGCCGCTTTCGAGACCTTTATGGAAACACGCAGCCATATCACATTGATTGTTGATGAGTACGGCAGTATGGAGGGTATTCTAACCTTGGAGGATATTCTTGAGACCATTCTTGGTATTGAGATTGTCGATGAGGGTGATAAGATTGATGATATGCGTAAATTGGCCCGGCGACTGTGGAGGAAACGTGCAACTAAAATGGGCTTGGAGGTAACTGATTAAGATGAATGAGGTAGATACTAACCAGAACGTATCTTACAGGGTTAGTAACAATCAACCCATCAGTTGATAACAGGGTGAATAGTCGCCCTGTAGCTTCATTCTATTCTGTTCCGCGAACGATATCAGCAGGTGGTCCATCGCAACAACAATATCCTGTTCTCCATGGATCACGAAGGGACCGTGTTGCTCAACTGCATGTATCCCGTCCTCTTTGACGTTTCCTGCAACGATACCTGAGAAGACACGTCTCAGATTCGCTGCCATGTCATGGCCATCCTGTTGACGATTCAACTTGAGTGCCGCCATGGCTTCATGAGTCGGTTTAAAAGGTTGTTGCAGACCGCTCTCAATGAATAATCGCCAGTTAAAATAGAATGCGTCGTTGCCCTCATAGCGGTATGCTCTAACGCTCTCCATAGCATTCCCCATGGCCAATGCCACTGCAGCGGGATCGTCAATAATCACCTGATAATATTTTTGTGCATCAGCACCTAGTGTGGCACCGATAAAGCGGTCGATCTGCTCGAAATATTCGGCACCCTCGACAGGGCCAGTCAGGATCAGGGGGAAGGCATGATCGGTATTTTCAGGATGCATCAGTATACCAAGAAGATAGAGTAGTTCTTACCCCCTGGAAAGATGATCACTCCGTGACCGACACGCACGAATGCCTCCAGGCGTTTCTCGATATCGGGCATGATGACCTGTTCATTGACGATAGGGTTGGGAGGCTCTGAGGCGATGATGCCCGGTTCGGTGATACCCAGGTATCGGCCACTGCTGATACGCTGTTTGGCATGTCCTATTGCAGCACCTTTCATAGGTCCTTTCATGGCGCCTGGTCCACAACCGGTACACACGTTCAGGCCCCTCAGTCCCAATTCGTAACCTACTTCCTTGGAATAGTCATACTCCTTCCTGCCAATGGAATGGCCACCCCAGCACACCACCAGATTTGGATCCATACTGGTATGTAGAACCCGCGCATTACGTAGGATGTGAAATACGGTAGAGGTGATGTGGCTTGAATCATTCAGATCATAGGCCGGATCATGTTGGATTTCATTATGGACATAGATGATGTCTCGTAGAACGGCAAACAGGTGCTCTTGAATGCCACGAATCATTTTAGCGTCCACAAATGCACTGCCCGGCGCATTCTCCAAACGTAATTTGATGCCCCTATTGGTCTGCATCAGATGGACACCAAAATCACGGTAGGTCTCGAAGATCTCACGTGCATCATCTGTCTCACTGCCACAATTTAGTACTGCCAGAGCACAGCGGCGAAACAGACCGTACAACCCGTGTGCATTGGTATCCAGTAGGGCGTTAACTTCAAGTTGTGACAGCACTTCAAGACTGCCTTCCGGCCGAACCGATGCACTGAGTTTGGAGGGTGTGGAATTCAAAACACTACTGTTCGAATGATTAGAGTTGGATTTTTGGGACACTGGATCCTAAGTTATTAGATTGACGGAGTGCAAGTATCCCATCCATTAAGTGATTCAACAACTTTGGTCATTCAGGCTCAATAGTAGCAATCAAAACAGCGTTAATAAGCCCCAGTATAGAAACCACATGAGAGACGTGATAGTAACCGAATATCCGATCAACGCCTCTGTATTGATCCGGCAACCTAATATGTTGTCGGATTAATACTGTTGCTACTCTCCCTTGTATGATGCGCCTGTGTACCCACCAGAGGCAGAGCTTTGATCGGAGTTATCACTGGTTTCTTCTGATGAAGTAGTGGTTGTTGTAGTTTTGGTTTTAACCTTGGTTTTTGTAACATTTTCCTCGTCATCGACAGTTTTTGTCTTCGTTTTTGTTTTAACGGTGGTCTTGGTTTCACCCGCCAGCAGAATGGGCATAGTAGACTGGTTGTTAGTGTCGATGAATGGTTGATAGATGCCAGCATTAGACACAATATTGGATGGGGCGTCCAGTACAGAAGCAAAAACATCAATGCTGTAAGACAATGTCAAAAAAATAGTAGAAATGAGATAGGTGGGTCGTTTCATGATAATCTCCCTCGATGTATGGTGATCCCTTCAAACAGCTAGGATGTTAGCCTTCTATGAGACAGCGTGTTTAAGGTGCAGAACCGTTTTCAGCTGTTCACCACACAGCAATCAATGCTGTGATATTGATAGTAGAGGACCTGATATATAGGCTGTGTTGAGAAAGTCACGATTATGTTGTGACTTATTAACAGGGAGATTTGAAAGATGCTATGGCAAGTTGGGAGACAGAATGAAGACTACCCAGGTGGATTGGAAGGGGCGTCCCTGCCCGACACAGTCAGGTGTTTGGTAACAAATCCTGAATAATAGACCGTTCTTCCAGTAACTCCTTCTCGGATAACCTGAGACGCGAGACGCTCAACTCATCCAGTTCCAGACCTTGAACGATTTCAAATTCCCCATTCTTACAGGTCACGGGATAGGAGTAGACCAAGCCTTTATCAATGCCGTAACTGCCATCAGAGGGGATCGCCATGCTGACCCAATCCCCATCGGGTGTACCAAGTACCCAATCATGGACATGATCGACAATGGCGTCGGCAGCCGATGCTGCAGAGGAAAGTCCGCGGGCCTCGATAACCTCTGCACCCCGGCGTTGAATCCTGGGTACGAATTCATCGATAGCCCAGTCACGTTCTACTAGGTCATATACCTGTTGTCCATTGACCAGACAGTTGTCGATGTGTGGAAACTGGGTGCTGGAATGGTTTCCCCAGATGGTCACCTGTTTTATATCGGCAACCCGTGAATTGGTTTTGATTGCCAGTTGGCCCAGTGCTCGGTTATGGTCCAGGCGAGTCATGGCCGTAAACTGTTTTCGATGCAGGTCAGGTGCATTGGCAGAGGCGATTAGGGCGTTGGTATTGGCAGGATTTCCAACCACCAGAACTCGCACATCGCGGGAAGCATGATCGTTGATTATCTTTCCTTGATTGGAGAATATCTTGGCATTCTCAGTAATTAGATCCTTGCGCTCCATCCCTTTACCACGTGGCTTGGCGCCTATCAGAATGGCATAGTTCGTTTCACCAAAAGCGACTGATGGGTCATCTGTCAAGACAATCTCATGTAGCAAGGGGAAGGCGCAATCTTCCAACTCCATGCCGACGCCTCTGAGTGATGATAACGCCTGGGGGATTTCTAATAGTCTAAGAATCACAGGCTGATCTGGACCAAACATGTCGCCGGAGGCGACGCGGAATGCCAGCGCATATCCAATATTTCCTGCGGCACCTGTGATTGTGACTTTAACAGCGGGCTTCATTGTGGATGATTCTCTCATAAGTTTGTTGGATGGCGAGATAAGTGTAGTTATTTCTGCCTCTTTGGATAGTGCTTATAACTCAATAGAGAGTATTGCTCTATAACCATAGTGTCGGTCTGTAAATGTTACCTCACTGCTGTCCCATAAATATTCATGAGAATAGCAGCCTGGATTGAAGTGGTGAAATATCGGGATCTGGTGGATCCCCGAATAACAGTTT
>JAHXHU010000140.1 GCA_025656375.1 Candidatus Thiodiazotropha sp. (ex Ustalcina ferruginea)
ATGGTTGTTTGTTTGGCGACTGCATCATATCACCAGAACCAGCCTTTTTATCTGGTATGTCAGTTTGTTATCGCTTAACTAAGTAGCATTCACCTCAGAGGCCAAAATTGGTCAACTGACTGAAGAACTGAAAGGGGGTATTGAGAGCCGCACAACATGCGAGGGGAGCGAAAAGCTTCGGAGCCTGTATTACATGTCGATTCAATGAAGCGGTTGATGTTGATTTTCGATGTGGTCTAACAGGTGAAACTCTGAAACCAAAAGATACCGAAAAAAATGTCGTGAACATCTATTTCCTGATGTTGTTAATTGTAAGGCTAGGTAACATATTTTTATGGTCAGCAGTAACAAGAGCTAGTACCAAAGTACTAACGAGATATCAGCTTGATGTCTATTTGGTTTTCTTCGATATATTGTTCTAGCGCTACCCTTGTTTCATCGAAAATGGTAACTATTTCACTCAAATACTGGTTGCCATTGCGTCTGATTTCTTCACTCGATGACCGATTAAGCTTTGCCGCCTTTTCCAAAAGATAGATTGCCCCAATATTACCAGCAGCCCCTTTTATTGCATGGGCATCATCGGTAATTTGAGTGATATCCATCTCGTCCAGGGCGATTTCCATACGATCGATACAGCTGTATATATCGGTTAAGAAATTGTTGACAAGCTCTTCAAAGAAATCTTCCCGTGAACTTAATCTTGTCAGTTCATCCAACGTGTCCTTATTAAGGTATTCCTGCCTTTTCGAGGTGAATGGTGTGGTCTTGCGAGACACCTTGTATGTGCCCTGAGATGGATCTGAAACCTTATTGTCTTGACCGGTTAAGCGCTGGATTTGGTTAATCAATGCCTTGATATCGATAGGCTTCTGCAGATAAACATCTGCTCCAGCTTGCATTTCAGCATCTTTAGAAATATTAGCAGTGAGAACAATAAACGGGATATCATTGATCAGGCCCAGGCCTGCTTTGTACTCTCGAATAACGTCAAGTCCACCGATGCGAGGCATCTGCATATCAAGTATGGCGAGATCAAATTCAACCTCTTCGAAACGTTGTAATGCACGCTCACCATCCTCGAATAGCTCGACCTCGTAGCCAGCTTTGGTCAACATCTCTCCTAGAATAAGGCGATTTACCGAAGTATCTTCAGCAACAAGGATCTTTAGTCTATTTTGGTCTTGCTGTTGTTCCCACGATTCGATTGACTGCACACCATCCGGCAATTCAGTATCCAGGAATATACTATGAATGGCGTTATAGAGTTGGCGTCTATTATCCAGGTTCTGGACAATAGACCCGATATCGGGAGGTATATTAAATGATTGAAATCTTTCATTGGTGTCAATCAGAATGAGATGGGCATGATCGTTGGTTGAACGTTTTATCCTGCTTACCAGTTGCTGAATATCATCATCGAGGTGATTAGCATCCAGTAGGACCAAAGGTAACTGACTCGAGGAGGGATCGGTTTGTGAGACCCTTTCAATGAGCTCATGCTCTGTACTGATTGCATCATTATCAATATCCCACAGCTTGAGCGGTTGGTTGATCTTGTTGTAAAAGCTGAGGCTATTGGTGAAAATGATTGCAGAATGACCTGTGTAACTCAGCTCTTTTGAAGAATCAGGGACTTCCAATGGCAAATCAAAATAGAACCTAGTGCCTTTTCGATAAGTGCTTTCTACATATATTTCACCACCCATGCAGTTGACCAGTTCTTTAGAAATAGTCGTGCCGAGGCCTGATCCACCATATTCCCTGGTAATCGAATCATCAATTTGATTGAAGCGCTGAAAAATATTTTTCAGGCCCTCTTCTGGTATACCGATGCCTGTATCTATGACTTCAAATCTTAAATTGGTTGTGTTTTGATTGTAATGGAGGCGATTGACCCTGATATCCACATAGCCTTGATGTGTGAATTTTATGGCATTACCGATCAGGTTATTAAGCACCTGTTGTATACGATGAGGGTCGCCAAGTAGGTTAAAGGGCACCTCTGGAGAGATATGGGTCATTAAGTTGATATGCTTTTCTCGAGCGATGGGTTCGAGGGAAGAGCTGACGGTCGTGACCAGGGCATGCAGGTCGAACGCTTGATGTTCAATTTTAATCTCACCAGCATCGATCTTGGAGAAATCAAGCACGTCATCGATGAGTGTGAGAAGGTGTCTGGCGGAAGAGTCGATCGTTTTTATCTTTTTATCGGCACCCTGTGAGAGGCTCTCTGTCATCAGCAGTTGAGAAATACCAATGATACCCGTCAGCGGGGTACGCATTTCATGACTCATATTTGCGAGGAAGCGTCCCTTAGCCTGGTTCGCTCCCTCTGCAGTCGCTTTTGCTTCAACTAATTGCCCAAGTATCTTGGAGACAAAAATCGGAATGACAATGTTGGTGACTATCAATCCATAACCAACCACGGGATGGGAAAGCCAAAACGGCGTTGCATTAATTAAAATAAGCAACCCTGAGGTGGAGAGCAGCATGCCCAGGTAGAGGTAGTTGGTACCGAATCGGGCGCCATAACCAACGGTTATCCAGAGCAGTACGGTGAACAGGGGAGCGCCAATTTCACCTGCACCATACATGGCAAGGCAGGTCATACTGTGATCACCCAGCATAGTCGTGATCTTGCGCAACCGAGAACCTTGCTTCATGAAGATAAAGGAGAGCAATACCAGAAATGAAAAGATCTCATAACCTGCAGCTAACATCGTAGCGGTGGAATGGCTGCTGCCTAGGGGGTCAACTAAGTCAGATATCAGTAGATAAGTGAAGACAATAAATGTAAAAAAGAGACGGATGAGTCCTTGCTCATATTCAAGGCGAGCCTCATCACTCAGTCCCTGAGTCAAGATCGTGAGACGGGGTAGTCTAAAGACTTCTTTCAGTGTATCGCCGGCCATGGCTTATCCACCCTTATGTGACTGATTTTTTGTTTTTGCTTGGCCGCACATTGTAACAGCCATGTAATAAAATGAATGCATAGAAGAACTATAGCGGCAGTTCGCTCAATTAATTTTGCCAAAAATAAGATATTAATTCCTATAAAATGCTATGATCTGGAAATATATTGAGCAAGATCAATTGGTTAAGGTATTTTTCTTCCCACGGGAACCTGGAATGGTTCACGATCACACTGTCTCGGGTTGCACAGTCCTTAACCATTTTATGAAATGCTGTTTTTATCCTGCTGCGTCAAAGCCTAAGATAAAACCACCATCGTTGCTGTAAAACGTTGGATTACGAACCATCCGTTTCACCAGACGATATGACATCTACCCCGAGAGGAAGAAAAAATGCTCAAATCCGTACCTACACAATCACTATCTGACCTATCTTTTGAGACCCTTAATGTACGCTATGATGAGAGCTACAAGACCCTTACATTTGCCATGAATCCTGGCTCAATACCCTGTTTTTCATACAATTTACTGAAGGATATTAATAAATTTCAATTGAAAATGACCGATTTCCTGAGCAGCAAGGAAGTTAAAAGTGATGTTGATTTTCTAGTATTCGGTTCCGATGTGCCTGGAGTATTCAACCTGGGAGGCGATCTGAAGTTCTTTGTCGATATGATTACCTCGGGTGACAGGCAGACACTACAAAGTTATGCGGAACTTAGCATCGATGTGCTGTATGCCAATTTCATCAATCTAAATGCTAATGTCCGGACTATCTCTCTGGTGACCGGTACTGCACTGGGAGCAGGATTCGAGGCTGCACTGTCGAGTGACTATATCGTAGCCGAAGCAGGCAGCATGTTTAAATTCCCTGAAGTTGTTTTCAATATGTTTCCTGGCATGGGGGCCTATTCATTCTTGGCTCGGCGTATCTCACCGGCATTGGTGGAACGGATGATTGTTAATGCTGAAGGATATACCGCTGAGGATCTATACGAGATGGGCATAGTCGATGTCATTGCAGATCCTGGTGAGGGTGAAATAGCACTAAGGTCGTTTATTAAACGCCTCAACAAATCGAGTATTACTCGGCGATCGGTACTGAAGATGCGCAATCGTGTCCTACCCTTGGAGAAACAGGAGTTGTTGGATATTGCTCATGATTGGGTCGATGCGGCATGCTCACTCAGCGATCGTGACATTTCGGCAATGTCACGCCTGGTTAGAGCTCAGTCGAAGATGATGAGTCAGAATGTTTCAAATGAAAAACAGACCAGTCAACTGGCGATGCAGAGTCACGGTTAATGCTAGTGTAGTGTCCTAAACATATTATCCATTTTGCAATACAACCTTGGCTCGCCCCACTTTTTCCAGTATCTGATCAACGCTTTTAGT
>JAHXHU010000284.1 GCA_025656375.1 Candidatus Thiodiazotropha sp. (ex Ustalcina ferruginea)
AACTGTTATTCGGGGATCCACCAGATCCCGATATTTCACCACTTCAATCCAGGCTGCTATTCTCATGAATATTTATGGGACAGCAGTGAGCGGACACCTATAGTGCTGCCCGGCAACAGATGGTAAAGCTCATCGAGCAGGATGTCCGGGAAACCAGCGACTATCTTGAAAAACCACTGCTCGATACACGGATCATGAAGGTACTTTCCGAGGTACCGCGCCATGAATTCGTACCCATCGAAATCCGCAATCAGGCCTATCAAAATCGTCCTCTTCCAATCGGTTACGGCCAGACTATCTCACAACCCTATATTGTGGCAATCATGACCGATCTGATCGGCCCCAAAGCAGAACACAAGGCACTGGAAATCGGTACCGGCTCAGGTTACCAGGCGGCTGTGCTGTCACTACTGGTGGATAAGGTCTTTTCCATGGAGATTGTCGAACCCCTGGGCAAGCAGGCCCAGAAACGCCTTATACGTCTTGGCTACCAGAATATCGAAACAACCATTGCCGATGGTTATCACGGCTGGGAATCCAATGCACCGTTCGACATCATCATTGTCACGGCTGCCGCAAGTCATATTCCACCCCCCCTCATCACACAGCTGAAACCCGGTGGGAAGATGATCATTCCGGTAGGCAGCCGTTTCATGACGCAGCAGTTATTATTGGTAGAGAAGAACCCTGAGGAAAAAGTTACCGTCCGTCAGATATTACCGGTTAGATTTGTACCACTCACAGGTGAACATTAGCGCCGAGGGCGCTAATAATTTTTAATTATGATTGTTGAATTTTGAATTCCGGTGCTCGCTTCGCTCGCGGTTTTAAAAAATTTATATAAACGTGCGCATTGCACACACTACTCATTCGAAATTCAAGATTTAATGCTGAGCCATGATTAAACACCCACCCTACCTCTCTATCGCAGTCTTATCAGCTTCGGCGATGAGTTATGAAATTCTTCTGATGCGGCTTTTCTCCATCATTCAATGGCACCATTTTGCCTATATGGTGATCGCTCTGGCACTGTTGGGTTATGGCATCAGTGGCAGTCTGCTCTATCTGCTACAAACGAGAGTGTATCAATGGATCTACCCGGCCTCTATTCTGCTTTTTGCACTGACCTCACTTGGGGCATTTTTATTGGCTCAATCTTTCACTTTCAACATAGAAGAGCTTTTCTGGGATTATCACCAAATAATCAATCTTGTCTTGATCTTCCTGTTGCTTGCCTTGCCATTCATGTTCACTGCCAGTGCAATCTGTATGACCTTTATGGTCTGTCCGGGGAAACGGGCCGCCACAGTTTATGCGGTCGATCTACTCGGCGCAGGTATCGGCGCTATAGCTATTATTATTGCCATGTATCTACTGATGCCGGAAAAGATCCTGACTGTGATCAGTCTGGCGGGTGTTAGTGCGGTTGCTGTTGCCATATGGGAACTGAAGCTTCCATTCAAACGACCTCTGCTTGTCACACTTGCTGTCGCCGCCACCATCCTGATAGGCAGCTCGCCCTATATTTCATTGACCTACTCACCCTACAAAGGACTGATGCAGACCCTACAAATCAAAGGTACGCGTATAATTGATCAGCGAGCTACTCCTTTAGGGCATCTGACCCTGGTTGCCAGTGATGAGATACCGTTACGCCATGCACCCGGTTTAAGTCTTACCAACACCAGTGAACCCCTCAAGCAATTGGGCCTGTTCACCGACGCAGATAATTTAACGGCGATCACCCGGCACCCCGAATCTGTCAAGTCACTTCGCTATCTTGATCACACTACATCAGCCCTTGCCTATCATTTGCAGAAACCCGCTAAGTTGCTGGTAGTCGGCAGTGGTACAGGTTCAGATTTACTGCAAGCCCAATACCATCAAGTACAATCGATTGATGCTCTTGAACTCAATCCACAAGTGGTTGAGCTTTTGAATAACGACTATAAAATATTCGCGGGAGATGTCTACCACAATCCACAAACAGAGGTACACATAGCAGAGGCGCGAGACTTTCTCAGCAATTCTCATAACATGTATGACATGATTCAGATCGCTCTGATCGATTCGGCAAATGCCTCCTCATCGGGTCTCTATGCACTCAATGAGAGCTACCTCTATACCCTTGAGGCATTACAGCTATACATCTCACGCCTTTCTCCGAATGGCTATCTATCTATTACACGTTGGATCAAGCTTCCGCCACGGGACACACTCAAACTTTTTGCTACGGCTCATCAGGCACTGGCATCATTAAGCTTGGATGACATTGATAAACGCATGGTTCTCATCCGCAACTGGCAGACCAGCACCCTGTTGATCAAGAACGGAAGCTTCTCTGATCATGAACTGGATCTTGTAGAACAGTTCTGTAATGACCGTCTTTTTGATCAAGCCTATACACATCGACTCACTGAAGGTCAGAGTAATCGTTATAACCTGCTCAGTGAACCCTTCTTCTACCAGGCAAGCCAGCGGATCATCGCTAACCAGACAGATGCGCTCATCGATGAATACAAATTCAATCTACGCCCTGCAACGGATGACCGTCCCTATTTCCACCATTTTTTCAAATGGAGTAGTTTTTTTGAAGCCATAAAACTACGCGGTAAGGGCGGTATGCCGCTGATTGAGTGGGGTTACATCATACTAGCCCTTACTCTGGGCGTGACAGCAATACTCAGTGCTTTATTTATACTATTACCTTTAAGTTTCACTGCTCATGAAACACCTGTTGGCATCAACCGGTGGCATGTGCTGCTCTATTTTTTCGGCATAGGCGTAGCGTTTCTGTTTATCGAGATAGCCACTATTCAAAAATTCCTGCTCTTTTTACATCACCCTATCTACGCTATCTCAATCGCTCTTAGCGCTTTTCTGGTATTTGCGAGATTGGGAAGCCTGACCAGTGAATGGCTGGCGAACAGTTACACCCATAGACGGATCGTCATCCTGGCCACCACAGCAATATCCATCCTGAGCATCAGCTATCTTTATCTACTTGATCCGCTATTCATTAAGCTCGCCAATCTTGCAATGGTTATGAAGATGTTGATCTCGATACTCCTGATTGCTCCACTGGCCTTCTTTATGGGTATGCCATTTCCTTTGGCTGTCTCATCAATGAAGAGGCAGGCATCCAATCTGATTCCATGGGCATGGGGAATCAACGGTTATGCATCGGTCATCAGTGCAGGAATGGCAACCCTTATTGCCATCCATTTTGGCTTTACGGCTGTCATTCTCAGTGCCGTTATGCTCTACGTCAGTATCATCGCTGTGTTCCCACGCAAAATCCCATTAAAGCAGCTTCGCACAACTCGAATGTAGTGTCATATCCGCTAGCCAAGAGAATTTAGATTGCCATTTTGCTTGAGTGGCTCGGATCTTATCGACCATTAGGGGAACCCGGTTAGTGAAGAAAGATCAACATACGATTGCCAGCACACCATTATATTTCAATCAATCGTTTGACTTAAACAATTGTTTGAACTAGATTAGAGCCATCTTCCCCAAAACCGAAGTTGACTCATGACGAAGAGTAACTCTCAACCACATCCCAAGACCAAGGATCGTCTTTTGCTGGCTGCCCTGCACGCCTTTGGACAACGGGACTATGATGGTGTCAGCACCCGAGAGATCGCAGAAGAAGCTGAGGCAAATATTTCAGCCATCTCCTACCATTTCGGTGGCAAACAGGAACTTTACCTCGCGACAGTGACCTATCTGGCAGACAAACTCCATGCTGGCATAGTTGATCAATTCTCACAGATTGAGCAGATCGCTAAAGAGGCCACTCCCAACCAATGCGCCAGCATGCTTTGTCAGTTTCTTGGGCATTTTCTTGAACATATGCTGCTGGGAGAAGTGGGTATGCATGCACCTGGGATAATCTTCCGAGAGCAGAATCAACCCACTGCTGCTTTTGACATCCTCTATGAAAAATTACTGGAGCCGATGCATTGCATTCTGGCAACCCTGGTTGCCCGCTACAGGGGAAAAGCACCAACGGACCAGGATGTCATTATCATGACCCATGCCTTATTGGGGCAAACAATCATTTTCCGACTGGGAAGGACCACACTATTGAGGCGACTGAACCAATCGGCTTATATACCATCTGTTATTCAACAGTTCAAAACCCAATTATCGAGCTACACCTTGTCAGTGCTCAACAGCACACCTGACAACCTAGTGTAGTGTCCTAAACATATCATCCATTTTGCAATACAACCTTGGCTCGCCCCACTTTTTCCAGTATCTGATCAACGCTTTTAGTCC
>JAHXHU010000358.1 GCA_025656375.1 Candidatus Thiodiazotropha sp. (ex Ustalcina ferruginea)
CTGGCGCAAGGCACGGCGGGTCTACAGTCTCGCCTCACGGCTGCCGGGGACTAACCGCCTCGGCTTTCAGCCTTCCATGGCGCTCAGCGAGGGCTTTACACTTTCGATTTCATTCACCCATCTGGCGAAGACTTAAAACAGTACTGCTCAAGCTGCCTAAGGATACTTCTACACATTCCTAGTCAGTTAGTCCAAGCAAAATTGTGGCAAAAATTATCACAAATCTTACCCATCCTGCTATTCAGCTTATCTTTTCTCGTTATCATCCTTGGGATAGCCCTATGGAACAGGTTAAAACGCTCTGCAAATGAACTTCAGATCCAATCTCTAAATCAGCAGATTTCCTACGAACATGACCTATTTCTCAATGGACCAGGCATAATAGCAAAACTGAGAAACGAGCTTGGTTGGCCGGTTGAATTCATATCATCCAATGTACAAGACCTATTAGGCTATGAAGCCAGTCGCTTTACTAATGGTGAACTGACATTCTCCAATATCATCGATCCGGAGTATTTATCACAATACTCACGAGAAACCAATCAGGCGGATGTTGATCGTGTTGAAAGCTTCAAACGCTCATTGTACAAAATCATTGATCAACAGAACCGCACTAAATGGATACAGGATAACACTCATATTATACGAGATAAGATGGGAAGGCTGACCCACTTCTTTGTCCACATCAACGATGTTACACCTTTGAAAGAAGCTGAGGAACAACTCACCCGGTCACATGAATATATTCAAAAAGTAGTGGATACCATTGCCGATCCCACAATGGTTATTGATACCAATAATCATCAACTTAAACTGGTAAATCAATCTGCGCTCGAACTCTATACCAATGGCAAACAACTAAAAGAAGGCATTAGATGCTTTCGTCTTTCTCACAAACGCAACACACCCTGCAAGGGCGACCACGATCCCTGCCCGATCAATCAAATACTAAAAAGCAAAAAAAACGTATCCGTCATTCACAAACACTACAAGGATGACGGTGAGGTTATACATGTAGATGTACGCGCCACACCAATATTTGACGATAAAGGAGAACAGGTAGTTCAAATCATTGAGTCACATCGAGATATCACACAAACAGTAATAATGGAAAAACAACTACAGCATATTGCTGAAACTGATCGACTCACACAGATATTCAATCGCATGAAATTTGATGAGGAGTTAAAAAACCAGATCGCCTGGGCTAGTCTGACTAACAATCATTTTGGTTTGATTATGTTGGATCTGGACCATTTTAAACAGGTGAATGATAACTATGGCCATGATGTCGGCGATCAAGTTTTGAAGCGTACCGTCGAACTTTTGCATAAGAGGATCCGCAAATCAGATATTCTTGCTCGTTGGGGTGGTGAAGAGTTTATGATAATTGCCCCTCTGATCAACCATGAAGAGTTAACATTTTTTGTAGAGTCATTACGTTCAGCAATGGAGAACATCTCGCACGAAGGGGTTGGTGTAGTAACAGCAAGCTTTGGCACCAGCATTCTGAATCCTACCGATAACATTCAATCTTTGATAAAACGCGTTGACACCGCACTTTATCAATCAAAAAAACGTGGCCGCAATCGCTATACTATTCTCTGATAATTGCCACTACAATAACGCCCCCATTCAAACAATCTACATACCCTCTGGATGAGGTCTGGAGCGAAGGCGTTTAAAGAGACCTATCTCCCACTGACCCCGTGAATAAAAATTAAGTAGCGTGTGGCAGAGCGCACCCTACGAAACAGCATTCTTTACAGTTCAGGTGCTTTGAAAATCAATAAATATAGAATTGAGATAACCATCCGACTATTTTTCATATCAGACTACCCAATCAGAGATTAAATAGAGTAAAATCTGCATCGCTGGAAGCACTGACCGACAGTATTTTTATCTGATCCTTAAAATATACGATGATGAATATCGGATAACAGCAAATCATCATGAAACGATTGATTTGTGTAGATGTAAACATAATGAGGCATAACTATGATACGAACGACCAAACTCACTGGCATCAGTCTGCTTGTATTGCTGCTCTCAGGCTGCAGTGAAGTCAATGATTTCAAGCCCGTTGCAGGTATGGATGCTATGGATATCTATGCCAATGCTTGTTCCAACTGCCATGGTGAAGGTGGTGATGGCAAATTTGGCATATTGCTCAAAATTGCAGGCACTGATGAGGAAGCAGATGAGATCGTAGACAAGGTACTCAATGGCGGCCATATCATGCCAGCCTTCCCCAATATCAATAAGCAACAAGCTGAGAGCATTGCAGCCTACCTTAAAGCGCTATAAAACTGTTGACCGCAGAAGCGGTCTTCACTCTCCCCATCTCGGTAACAGTCGATGCGCTACATTGAGTTGATCAAGAATCCTGGAAACCATAAAATCGATGATTTCTTCCACTGAATTTGGGTTGTGATAAAAACCAGGGTTGGCGGGCATGATCACTGCTCCCATACGACTCAATTTAAGCATATTCTCCAGGTGGATATCGGAAAATGGTGTCTCACGCACCACCAGGATAAGCTTACATCGCTCCTTCAACACCACATCCGCAGCACGCTCTATCAGGTCATCGCTGGCACCACAGGCAATAGCCGACAGTGTACCTGTGGTACAGGGACAGACTACCATCGCACTCGGTGGATTGGATCCACTTGCCACTGGCGCCATCCACTGTTGTCTGCCGAATACCTGCAACTGGCCGGGCTTAGCCTTAAATCGTCGAACCAGGATCTTTTGCATCTCTGCGGGCTGACTGGGCAAATCAAGATCGGACTCCATTTTCAACACAATCTGTCCTGCCTGACTGACCATCAGATAGAGCACCTCGCCCGCTTCGATCAGACACTCAATCAAACGTAATGCATAGGCACTCCCGGACGCACCGGTAATGGCAACCGCAATGGGACCACGATTCAAACCGGTATCCTCGCTTGTAGAGCATCCAGCAGACGTTGGTGTATAGCTTCGAAGCCACCATTGCTCATCACTAACAGATGATCCCCTGATTGGGCCATTTCAACCACTTCTGTCACCATCGATTGGGTGTCATTAAAGAGTGCTGCCCGACTGCCCAATGGAGCCAGGGAAGCAGCTGCGTCCCATTGCAGATCATCGGGGACAAACATCATCACCCGGTCCGCTGCCTGTAATGCTATAGCCATTTGATCGGCATGCACACCCTGCTTCATGGTATTGGATCTGGGTTCCAGTAAAGCGATGATACGCGCATCTCCCACCTGTTTACGCAGACCATCCAGGGTAGTCTCTATCGCAGTGGGGTGGTGTGCAAAATCGTCATAGACACGGATACCATCTATCTCCCCACGCAGCTCCATGCGACGCTTGACGTTTTTATAACGACCCAGCGATTGGATTGCCTCCTTGGCAGGCACCCCTGCATGACGGGCTGCGGCGAGAGCTCCCAGGGCATTCGCTACATTATGCCGGCCAATCAGATCCCAGTTGACCCAACCTTGATACTCACCTTCACAGATAACATCAAAACCATGGCTGTCAGGCGTCGCATTTTCTGTATGCCAGCCGGCTTCAATATCGGGATCGAAGAACTCCATGGGCGTCCAAACCCCCCTATCCAAAACATCGCTTAGATTGCCGTCATTGAGTGGACTGATGATCAAACCCTGGGCAGGCACTGTTCTGACCAGGTGGTGAAACTGCCGCTGGATCATATCCAGATCATCAAAGATATCGGCATGATCAAACTCCAGGTTGTTCATCAACAATGTGCGTGGACGGTAGTGGATGAATTTTGAGCGTTTATCGAAAAAGGCTGTATCGTACTCATCCGCCTCAACGACAAAGAAAGGAGACCCTCCGAGACGGGCCGAGACACCGAAGTTCTCCGGCACGCCTCCGATAAGAAAGCCCGGTTGCATGCCTGCATCTTCAAGCATCCACGCCAGTAGACTGGCAGTACTGGTCTTGCCATGTGTACCTGCCACCGCCAACACCCATCGTCCCTGTAGTACATGCTCGGCCAGCCATTGCGGACCCGAAGTATAGGGCATGCCCTGGTTGAGCATCGCTTCAACGGCTGGATTTCCTCGCGACATGGCATTACCGACGACCACGATATCAGGCACCGGTTGCAGATGCTCAGCCTCGAATCCCTCCATCAAGACAATACCCGCCTGCTCCAACTGTATGCTCATAGGGGGATAGACATTGGCGTCGGAGCCACTGACCTGATGGCCAATGGCACGCGCCAAAAGTGCAATGCCCCCCATAAAAGTA
>JAHXHU010000108.1 GCA_025656375.1 Candidatus Thiodiazotropha sp. (ex Ustalcina ferruginea)
AGGACTAAGTTAATGCCCCTCTGAAAGCCATGACTGGCGCGGGCTACGGTAGATTATGTCTTTTTAGGAGGAAAAATCCCCAGAACCCCTTCTACGAGAAGGCGAGTTTCCGGCTGACTTATCATAGGGTCGGCCAGCCTATACCAGAACTTTAGTTCGCATAGAAAAATAGCAGGTTATATCGAATGTCCTCGAATAGCACTTTTTTATTTAGAAAGCCTTCGAAGGTTAAGCCTGTACAGCAGGCCAATTAAACCCTAGCGCCCCTTTAAAAACAATCTAGGACCCGTTAACACTAGAACAAGGCTACTTCTTCCGGGCTTAATGGGCGATAGTCACCAGCACCAAGGGCTTCATCCAATTTCAGCCTGCCTATCGACTCTCTGTGGAGAGACTCCACCCTGCCCCGTCCGGCCCGGATCATATTCCGTGCCTGAGAGCGGCTCAGTGTGGTTACTTGGCTGAGATAGCGATCAAGCCTCATAACTCCTTGTAGATCTCGGCTCCCTGGTGCTTGAACTCCACGGCTTTCTCCTGCATGCCCTTTTGTAGCGCATCTCCTTCGCTGACCCCCTGGGATCGGGCATACTCCCGTACATCCTGGGTAATCTTCATGGAGCAGAAATGAGGACCACACATGGAACAAAAGTGAGCCACTTTGTGAGCTTGGTGCGGTAGTGTCTCATCATGAAACTCCATCGCCCGCTCTGGATCAAGGCTTAGGGCAAACTGATCGCCCCAGCGAAATTCAAAGCGTGCTTTGGACATGGCATTGTCCTGCAACTGCGCACCAGGAAATCCCTTTGCAAGGTCGGCAGCATGAGCAGCGATCTTGTAGGTAATGATACCTTCGCGTACATCGGCTTTATTGGGCAGTCCCAGGTGCTCCTTGGGTGTCACATAACAGAGCATGGCGGTGCCGTACCAACCGATCTGTGCAGCACCGATTCCGGAGCTGAAGTGGTCATAGCCCGGGGAGATATCTGTCACCAAGGGTCCGAGTGTATAAAAAGGTGCCTCAAAACAGTCTTGCAACTCCTTGTCCATATTCTCCTTGATCATCTGCATCGGTACATGACCAGGGCCTTCGATCATTACCTGCACATCATGTTCCCAAGCAATCTTGGTCAACTCACCCAAGGTCTCCAACTCACCAAATTGGGCAGCATCATTGGCATCGGCCAGACAACCGGGACGTAGCCCATCCCCCAGAGAGAAGGCGACATCGTAGGCCTTCATGATGTCGCAGATCTCCTCAAAATGGGTGTAGAGAAAATTCTCCTGATGGTGCGCCAAACACCATTTTGCCAGAATAGAGCCACCACGGGAGACTATTCCTGTAATCCGCTCAGCGGTCAGTGGTACATAACGTAGCAATACACCGGCATGGATGGTGAAATAGTCGACCCCCTGCTCGGCCTGCTCGATCAGGGTGTCACGCATGATCTCCCAGGTCAGCTCTTCTGCCTTGCCATTGACCTTTTCCAGGGCCTGGTAGATGGGTACGGTACCGATCGGCATGGGTGCATTGCGTAATATCCACTCACGGGTTTCATGGATGTTGCTGCCGGTTGAGAGATCCATCAGCGTATCCCCTCCCCAGCGTGCAGACCATGCCATTTTCTCCACCTCTTCTTCGATCGAGGAGGTGATCGCACTGTTACCAATATTGGTATTGATCTTGACCCGGAAATTTCGGCCGATAATCATCGGCTCCAGCTCCGGATGATTGATGTTGGCCGGAATAATCGCCCGACCGACAGCTAATTCTGAACGTACAAACTCTGCCGTAATCTGATCGGGAATCTGGGCGCCGAATGCCTCGGCAGGATGTTGGCGCAGCAACTTGGCATACCGAGGATCAGCCCGCATCTCCTGAAGACGGCCATTCTCACGGATCGCCGCAAACTCCATCTCCGGGGTAATAATCCCCTGACGGGCATAGTGCATCTGACTAACGTTCTTGTCCTGCTTAGCGCGACGGGGAGCGTGTATATGCTCAAACCGTAAATGAGAAAGCGAGGGATCTGTCTGACGGCCCCGGCCATATTCCGAACTGGGACCAGTGAGCATTTCGGTATCGTTACGCTCCTGGATCCAGTTTGAGCGGAGGTCAGGCATCCCCTTCAGTAAATCGATCTTGTGTGCCGAATCGGTGAATGGCCCGGAAGTATCGTAAACAGGAATCGGCGGATTCTCCTCCTCACCAAAGCTTGCAGCTGTCGGCTCCTGGTTGATCTCGCGCATGGGCACACGGATATCGGGTCGGGAACCTTCAACATAGACCTTACGGGAATTGTAGAAGGGTCGTGTCACCTCTTCCGAGAGAGTGGCTGTTTTCTTAATGAAATCTTCTGGGATAGCGCTCATGCATGAAACCTCGCTGTGGCGAAGGAGAAGAAAACCCCAGCAGGTTTCCAGCTTCCCTCCGCCGGTATGAACCGGATCAGGTAGTAAGGGCCTATCTCAGCCCGTAAAAAATCCTAGTGTAGTGCCCTACACTGGATTACGGACACCCCCAGCCTGTCAATTTCGTCATTATAACCTGAAACCGTTCGCTCAGGTTGGGTGAAAATAACCGAGTCTTTGACCGATTCACAGCAATGAAATAAATGGTATCTTCATACCATTACAATTACTGACACCAATTACCTTATAGATAACAATTACTTGGCCGGAAGTAATAAGCGATTAAAGGGCAGCTAATCCTCTCACCCCTGCGGCACAAAACCCCAAATGACAAAAGGGTTATAGATCAGGCGACTTAAAAAACACTATCGGAGATTCTTGCCCAGACGAAACAAAAAACGTAGTCTAAACCCTCTGCCGCATTAAACCATGAAAAAGATCAGGATATTACACATGATGGCAAACAGCATCGAAAAGGCCCGTTTCAACATGGTGGAACAGCAGCTCCGCCCTTGGGAGGTCATTGATCCCCGGGTGCTATCGCTGATGGAGTCTCTACCTAGAGAGCACTTTGCCCCTGAGAACTATCAGGATTTGGCCTATGCCGACATTGAAGTCCCCATCGGTCAGGGACAACACATGCTGTTTCCCCGTATCGAAGCCAGATTGATGCAGTCACTCAATATCCTGCCAACAGATAAGGTTCTGGAAGTGGGTACAGGCAGTGGTTATCTGACCGCCTGCCTGGCAAGCCTCTCTCAACATGTTGTTAGCATTGATCTGCATAACGATTTCATAGATTCAGCTGCACTCAAGCTGGAACAACAAGGCATTAAAAATGTGACGCTCAAAAGCGGTGACGCACTCACCGACCCACTCGAAGAAGGCCCATTTGATGCAATAGCCGTCACCGGTTCTGTTCCCACCAGTGAACAAGCTGAACGCTTTCGCCAACAACTTGCTGTTGGTGGCAGACTATTTGTTATCATAGGCAACCCGCCGGTAATGGAGTGTATGCTGATCACCCGGCATACAGAAAAAATCTTTCAGGAAGAGAGTATTTTCGAAACTGAGCTGGCCCCTTTGATCAATGCACCAGCCCCTGTGGCGTTTGAATTCTAAAAAACTGCTGCTCTCTGGTCATATTTCGCAGCACAGCGGATAATTATAAAAAGAGGGAGATCATGAGTAAAAGCAAAAGCACGCTGCCACTGACGCATGCCAATAACTGTCAGCTATTGATCGTCAACACCCAAGAAAGATTAACCAAGGCGATGCCTAAGCCCGACATGGATCGTATGGTTTCCAGCATCATCCGGCTAAGCCAAGCTGCCAGCATGCTGGAAGTCCCCATCATTCTTTCCGAGCATTACGGTAAAGGTCTTGGTAACACGCTACCCGAGATCGCCGAACACCTTCCTCCCCATACCAAAGCAAAAGACAAACTCACCTTTTCTTGCTGTACAGCACCTGGTTTCGAAGAAGAGCTGACTGAAAATGGAGAGCGCAAACAGATCGTTATCGTCGGACTTGAAGCACATATTTGTATCCTGCAGACAGCATCCGGCTTACAACAGTGGGGCTACCAGGTATTTGTCGTCGAAGATGCCATCTCATCGAGGAATCCCATGCACCGCAAGAATTCCCTCAAACGCATGCAGCAAGGGGGGGTACATATCACCAATAGCGAGTCAGTCGCATTCGAATGGATGGGTGACGCAAACCACTTAAAATTCAAAGAGGTCTCGCAACTTTTTCGCTGACTCTGCCAGGCCCTGTTTACACTCAGATTGCCATTATAGTGCTTATCTACTGATTGCA
>JAHXHU010000234.1 GCA_025656375.1 Candidatus Thiodiazotropha sp. (ex Ustalcina ferruginea)
GAAAATTCTACTTTTGAACCCCGTTATTTTTTGGGGGGATTACCCTGAATCAGCCGCCAAATCCCAAGCAGCCAAGGTATCGACCACGTTATCATCGCTCCTTGAAAGCGCTCCAGCCTAGTTTAGGACACTACAAAAGTGTAAGACAATACACTTATTTTTTAGTTTGGCGCTGTCAATGAATAGTCAACTGAATACTTTGTGTTGATAGATATATCTACCATCCTAAGTTGTCAGGCTGACGGAGTACTAAATCGAGGGATCAGTAGAATTTGATGAGGGTTCCAGGGCATTATCGAAGACAGCCCGCTTTAGGCGGGTGATCTCCTCACTAGGTCCGATAACCACCAATATATCCCCCGCATCCAAGCGGTGTGAAACTCCACTGTTGCTGAAGATCAACTGATTCCCCAACTCCAGGTCTACAACGCCGATGGTGATCAGGTTAAATCGCTTGTCCAGCTGCAGGTCACTCAATGGCGTGCCGGAGAGTGTGGAGGATTCCGGAATCTCTATCTCCGCAATATCAATATGCTTGCCGAAGACCGTATTTTCCAACATCTCTACCAGATAGGGACGGGCAATCAATTCATGTACCCGTTGGCCACTTATCTCATAGGGGTCGATGACCTTGGTCGCCCCCGCCGCCATCAACCGCTCACCCGACGAGGTCGATTCACAAACGCAAACGATCTTCAGATTGGGATCGAGAGCGCGGACCGAAAGTGTAAGAAAGAGGTTTTTTGGCTCATCGGAGAACAGACAAAAGACCGTCCTTACCCAATTGCCTATACCGATCTCGCGGAGTTTGTCATCATCCATATAGTTGACAATGGCTGCCTGCAGCCCCTTGGCCAGCAAGCCCCCAACCTCATCCAGATCATTGCTGTAGAGATAGACCTGGATACCACGCTCCGCCAACTGCATGGCCACCTCATGCCCCAAAGCACCGGATCCAAAGATCAGGGTATCGCGTCTACCCATTATCCTAGAATCCGCAGTTGAACATGGATTTGTGGGAAATCCCGGCGTACCCGGCAAGGCGTCGTTCGCCGTTAATGGCTGTTCCTTTAACAAGAACGACAACGCAGATGGGTGCGTCGGGATTTTTCACAAATATATGTAGCGTTCCTAAGTTCACCCAATGGGTGAAATAAATAGCCACTATTTTTTTCTGCATATCATTACCTTACGTCAGATAACAGCGGTCAACTGCGGATTCTAGGATTACAGGGTTCCCCTTTCAATACAATCCCGGAAATGAACGACACTGTACTCATGGCCGAACAGCACCAGTAAGTCATCCGCCAGGAGCGTGAAATCCTCTCTGGGATTGAAGTAGAGACACCGCCCTTGCAGACTGTAGCGTGTGCCATCTTCGCTTGATTCACAATCACCCTCGCGGATCACACCGAATGGGGTAAGCTTTCGCTGTTTGAAATTGATATCCCCCATCCTGCATCCATCCAACACACTCGCCTGTTTGATCCTCACTGCCTCAATGCCCTCGTGAGATTGACCGGTCAATAGCCCGTAAACCGCTTCAAAAGCCACCGGTTTGCCCTGCATATTCAGCCGCGATAAGGCCGAGCACTTCATAGGGAGCAACACAATGGCTGGCACCAGCCCGATGGAGTTTGGTCACATTCTCTCGGTGGTTAGCGCGGGATATGATTTCTATCTCCGGATTGTATTGCTTTGCTGTTAGGGTGATATAGACATTGACCACATCATCTCCTGTGAGACAAAGCAGGCGCGTGACTCGGGTATCTATTCCAAGACTCAACAACAGGTCAGTATCCACACCGTCCCCTAATACCGCAGGATAGCCCCGTTGCTTGGCAATACGTACATTCTCCTCGAGCGGATCCACCACTACGAATTGGCGCTTATCCGATGCTAACCGTTCAGCCACCACCTGTCCGACCCGACCGAAACCGCAGATCAGTGTATCGATACGTTTTCGCTCCACCTCGGAAAAGATTCGATGGGCTCGAATCTCATGAATCTTCTCCCCGAATGCAGAGACGATGATGGAGGTGAAAAAGGAGATGACGCCCAACCCGGCAAGAATCAGTACCAGTGTGACAACCCTACCCTCCGTGGTATGTGGCGTGATGTCTCCGTAGCCCACTGTTGACATGGTCACCAATGCCCAATAGACGCTATCGAAGAAACCGTTTATCTGACTGTCATGCTGATCCGCCTCAAAAAAGAATATCGCGGTAGCTGCAGTGAAGGTTATAAAGGCCATGAAGATGAACAGGGTGACAAGCTCGATCCGCTTCTCGGAAAGAACTTTGACGAATTCACTGATACTGCGGGTATAGCGGAACAGCTTGAACAGCCGAAAGAGCAGGAAAATACGCAAAAAACGTAACGGACGATAGCTGGGGATGATTGCCAGGAGGTCGATGATCGCCAGCGGCTGGACAATGTATTTCAGTTTTTCCAACAACGCGTACCACAACGCAGGCCAGACTTGGAACGGTTGATTGATAAACTCCGCCCGCTCATAGCGATCAAGAATCACTTTGTGGCTATCATTGAATATCCAGAACCGTAACAGGTACTCGATAATAAAAATTCCAACGGCAACCATCTCGAACAGATCACCAAGCCGCCCCAGATCGTTTTTGACCTCATAGATCAGCATCCAGACAGTTGTCAGGACCAATAGGATCATGAAAATATCGAAATAGGGACGAATGGGTGCCTTGGGATTCTCCAGTAGATTAAATACGGCCCCTTTAAGGCCCGTATAGCGCTCAGAACCCTGTATGGCGTAACACTGTTTGATGACTTGATGGGAAAAGGACATGAGACGGAGTTTAACCACCACAGATCAATATTCGGTTATTAAAGCCTGATAACACTAACGTGTCGTATCGGCAGATTTACAAAAACCTGGAGATCTGCACAACCTTCATGGATTGCGAGCAGGAGCGGATTCCAGCTCAATACGTTCGCTATTGGCCACATTGACCTCCCTGCCATCCACCGTGATAAAGTGGCGATCCTCGACATCGGTACGCCGGGCCTGGTAGCTTACGCTCCTCCCTGTCTGGGTATCGATTACCCTGACCGTCACCACCCGGATCATCTCCTGCCACTGCATGGTCAAGTAGAGCGTGCTACCGAGCAACATCACGGCTAATAAGGCATACCCTCCCCATCTGAGAAGGATATTCGGCCTCCTCTGAGCCACCAAGGCAGGCGGTTTGTCATGGGAGACATCCAGCACCCGTTGCTGTCGATTTTTTACCACCAACCAGGCAATGGCAATAACTGTGAGGGTAAGAAGAAGCTTGGTAATCATATCCCTCAAACCCTACCACGTGTATCCCATCAGGCCAATATCTGGAAGTCCAAGCTTGCAGCCTTTGCTGCTATCGATTTACTATCCAGACTATGTTCATCAAAATTATTCACATCACACTCATCTGCCTGCTATCGCTGACAGGTTGCAGTAAGCCCAGTGAACCGACCATCACACTCACCCGTGCGGTGCAGGTTGGCGATATCGATCAACTGGAGCGCAATATCCACTGGGATGCAGATATTAATAAGCCGGGACCGGAAGGACTGACTCCGTTGCATATGGCTGCACAGAAGGGCCGCCTGGTCATGACTAAAATTCTTGTCAAGAATGGTGCTGAGCTGGAGGTCAATGACCCTCAGGGGCATACGCCACTCCTCAAATCCCTGATTGCACGTAATACTATTATCGCTGATTATCTGTTCAAGAGTGGCGCAAAGCTTGATCCCAATGCGGCTCTACATGAAACTGCAAAACTGGGCAGCGCAGATCGCGATGTGATTGATTTCCTGGTACGCAGGGGTGCGTCCCTGGATAATCCTGACCAGGATGGCAATACCCCTCTCCATTCAGCGATACACAATGATCAACGCGTTGCTGCGAAATATTTAATAAACCGCGGCGCAAGCCTGGATATAATAAATAATGCGGGCCTGGGTCCACTGGACCTGGCCATTGAGCGGAAAAATCCTGATATCGAAAGAATTTTAAGGCAGTTCGGTGCAACGGAAAAATCACTGAATAAGTAATATCCACTATTCAATTTGGGAACTACATTTAATCATGGCATCAACACCAGAAGAACCAAGAGAGTCTTTGATCTCATGATGGATTTCGGGACTTCCAAGTCCCCGAAATCGACTCGATCTTCGACAACCTGTTATGGCCCCGGA
>JAHXHU010000276.1 GCA_025656375.1 Candidatus Thiodiazotropha sp. (ex Ustalcina ferruginea)
TGGTAACGGACTTGGGTTTTAAGCAGTACACCACCCAGGTGATGGGGAGCAAACTGAACATGTTTGTCTATACCCTCTCTCTGATGATCGGTACTGCTGGCCTGCCACACGTTATCATCCGCTTCTTCACCGTTCCTAAGGTGAAAGATGCTCGCTCCTCCGCAGGTTGGGCACTGGTCTTTATCGCCATTCTTTACACCACGGCTCCAGCTGTCGGTTCCATGGCGCGTCTAAATCTGATGAACACCATCCAAACCGGTGAAGTGGGCTCAGTTGAAGGCAATATAGAGATCGCCAATGTACCTCAGTGGATGACCAACTGGGAGAAGACCGGTCTGCTGGAGTGGGAAGATAAAAACGGTGACGGTCGCATTCAGTACTACAACGAAAAGAATGCGGAGTTTGCCGCCAAGGCCGAAGGCTTTGGCTGGAAGGGTAACGAGATGACCAAGGTCGACCGTGACATCATGGTACTGGCCAACCCGGAAATCGCTCAACTGCCCAACTGGGTCATCGCCCTGGTGGTTGCCGGTGGTCTGGCCGCCGCGCTCTCTACCGCTGCCGGACTGTTGCTGGCTATCGCCTCTTCCATCTCTCATGACCTCCTGAAGGGCGTCTTCATGCCCGACATCTCGGAGAAAAATGAGCTGATGGCAGGTCGTTTTGCGATGGCAGGCGCGATCGCCATGGCGGGTTACTTCGGGCTGCATCCACCGGATTTCGCAGCCGGTACCGTGGCCATCGCCTTTGGTCTGGCCGCCAGCTCCATCTTCCCTGCGCTGATGATGGGTATCTTCTACAAGAAGATGAATCGTTCAGGTGCTATTTGGGGCATGATCTCCGGTATCGGCGTGACCATGCTGTATGTGTTCCAGCATAAGGGCATCATGTTCATTCCAGGCACTTCATTCCTGGGTGACCTGGGTCCAAGCTGGTTCCTCGGCATCTCTCCGAATGCATTCGGCGCCGTTGGTGCACTGGTCAACTTCGTAGTGGCTATCTTTGTCTCCAAGGTGACTGCTCCGCCACCGGACCACATCCAGCACTTGGTGGAAGATATTCGTGTACCTAAGGGTGCCGGTACCGCCACCGATCACTAAACGATAACCATAAAGCTGTAACTGAGTGCCCCGCTTCGGCGGGGCCTTTTTCCTGAAGAGAATAATCTCCACGAATAGGTCTGATCGGTAACAGACAGTTTCGGGTCAATCCGTTGAGATTTTTTACTGAGATCACCATACTAGCGGAATCCAATTCCAGACGTATGCGAGCCACCCCCCTATGGAAATCGAACTGGTCGAGATTCGCGATTTTCTGGCAAAACGTCCACCCTTCGATGCCCTGCCGGAAGAACAGCTCAATCAACTCCCGAAGTCTCTCGAGATACGCTACCTGCGCAGAGGAAACCTCTTTCCGCCGGGTGATGCCACACAAGGCTATATCTATATCCTGCGCAGCGGCACCATTGAACTTCGCGATGAAGAGGATAATCTGGTAGAGAAATTGGGTGAAGGCGGTATCTACACCACCGATTGTCAATTAATCGACTTCGGCAGGGCGACCCACGGCTTGGCTGCTGAAGATTCTCTGATCTATCAGCTGCCGTGCGATCTGCTCAAAGTACTGCGTAAGTCCGAACCGGCGTTCGATCGTCATTTTGCAGAATCGATCAGGGATCGTCTGAAACAGGCTGTACGTACACTGAAAGACAATGCTGATGAAAGTCCCATTGCACAGATGACAGTGGAAGTTTCTGACCTGATCAAAAAATCACCGATAACCATCGACATCAACTGCTCCATCCGTCAAGCGGCTCAATTGATGAGCGAAAAGAATGTCTCTTCCGTGATGATCATGGAGCAACAAAAACTAGCCGGTATCATCACAGACCGTGACCTGCGCAAGCGCTGTATCGCAGCGGGAATATCGACGGACCAGCTCGTCAGCCAGATCATGACCACCAACCTGGAAACAATCCAGAAAAACACCATGGCCATTCAGGCGTTGATGACCATGACTCGATTACATGTGCATCATCTTCCTGTGCTGCATGGTGATCAAGTCGTTGGCATGTTGACGGCAACAGACCTGGCACGCCACCAAACCACTAACTCAGCCTTTCTTGCCAGTGATATCCGCAAAGCGGCAACAGTTGAGGATTTGGCCAATGTCAGTGAGCGCCTGCCTGATGTTCAGTTTCAACTGGCGAACTCCAATGCAGCCGCGTTGCATGTCGGCGAGGCCATCTCCTGTATAACAGATGCCCTGACGGCACGCTTGATTGAAATGGCTGAGGCAGAGCTTGGCCCGCCACCAGTACCCTACGCCTGGTTATGTGCCGGTTCTCAGGCACGCCACGAACAGACATCCCATTCCGATCAAGACAATGCATTGCTCATCGCTGATGAGATGAAACCTGAACACGAGGCCTATTTTGAGGCGCTGGCCAAGAAGGTCTCTGATGGCCTCAATGCCTGCGGTTATGTCTATTGCCCAGGCAATGCTATGGCAACCAATCCCAAATGGCGACAGACACTTCGAATATGGCGAAAATATTTCAACACCTGGATTAACAAGCCTGAGCCTATGGCATTGATGCTGTCTAGCATCTTCTTTGATCTAAGGGCTGTCTACGGCAACATGGAAATGTTCGATGAGCTACGTACCGACATTCTCAACAAGACCCGTGGTAACGGCATCTTTACCGCTTTTATGGCAGCGAATGCATTACAGCATCGACCGCCGCTTGGCTTTTTTCGTACATTCGTACTTATCCACGGAGGTGCCCACGATGACACATTCGACATCAAACACCGCGGGATAGTACCGATCACTGATATTGCGCGGGTGTTTGCCCTCGATCAGGGCCTCCCCCCTGTAAATACTACTGAACGTTTGGAAGCCGCAGCGGAAACAAAGGTTCTCAGCCGTGAAATGGGAGAAAATCTAGTAGATGCGATGGAGTTTATCGCCAGCATCCGTATCTATCATCAGGCAGAGCAGATTCGCAAAGGAATAACCCCGGATAACCACCTCTCCCCTGAAGAGCTTTCTGATCTGGAACGCAGACATCTGAAAGACGCATTCCGGGTTATCCAGGAGATGCAGGATGCCATGGAAAACAGATATCAGGGCGGGCGTTTTCTTTAGCCCGCATTTCTCACCAGGCGAACCTGTAAATTGAAAAATATTGAAATCTAACAAACTAAGCTTCGAAGAAATGATGGTATTACATTTGCACCCCGTCCTATTTGGTTTTTGGAGCAATCTAGCTTCGATTCTTGAACGATTAGCCTTGCACCATAGCTACAGCTATGCTCCTGCAGCTAATCATTCAACCTTCTTTGCCAGCTTGCCCCAAAAAATCCAAATCCTGTTAAGAAACGCGGGCTAATCATGCTGAAACGTTTTCTCAGTCTGGATTCATTAAGAAAGAGAGCTTTAACGAAGGCTGAGCCGGGTGCACTACATGACTACCTCTCTACCCCGTTGACATCAAAAAGGACCCAATGTGAGGAGTTATCTATCGTTTCACTGGATCTGGAAACCACAGGTCTCGATCCGACTAAAGACAAAATCCTCAGTTTTGGCCTGGTTGAGATGCAACATATGACGATAAAACTTGAGACGGCTCGCCATCAATTGATCTCAATCGAAGATGAGATACCGGAAGCATCAGCCGTTATCCATCAGATTACCGATGACCAGGCAGCTACAGGGGTACCATTGGATGAAGCCCTGCCTGAGCTGCTGCAACGATTGGCGGGCAAAGTTATGCTGGTCCACTATTCTGCGATAGAGCAAAATTTCATCAGTACTGCATGCCAGAAGCTATTTGGTGCACCATTCGTGATACCGATCATCGATACGTTGGTCTTGGCACGAAGAATTTTTGAACATCGTAATCACACCATTCAAACGGGTGATCTGCGACTATTCAATTTACGTCCACGCTATAATTTACCCAATTACAAGGCGCACAATGCTTTAAGCGATGCGGTAGCCACCGCTGAGCTGTTTCTAGCCATGGCATCAGATATGGTGCCACAACCCAGCCAATGTCAACTCCGTCGTTTCCTTACGCGTTGACAGGCAATAGAATTAAGTGAGTCTTCGATCTCGTGATGTCTTTTATGCGTCCCAGGCATAAAAGACACTCGATCTTTGACAACCTATTTGTGCCCCGGCCGTC
>JAHXHU010000327.1 GCA_025656375.1 Candidatus Thiodiazotropha sp. (ex Ustalcina ferruginea)
GATTGATCAATGACTTGTCACGATTTCATTGTATCAAAACAAGGGGGTTTTCAGGCCTTTCTCGTTAAGTATTTATGGGACAGCAGTGATTAGCGTTAAAGGTATTCAACCGTAAAGATGCTGTTTATGCAACTGGACTAAAAGATACGGGAGCTGATTTTCTTGCCCAATATAAACCCTACATACTAGATGGTAAGACCGTGGTCACAAGTCCGCACAAGATCTATGGCCCGGATAGTAATGATCTGGTTTTACAGTTGCGAAGCAAGGGCATAGACACAGTTATTCTGGCAGGGTTGGCAGCCAATCTGTGTACTGACTCTCACTTGCGCGAGTTGGTTGAAAGCGGTTTCAAAGTGATTGTTGTGAAAGATGCTGTAGCTGCCCCCGGTTCTGATGCTTATCAGGCGGCACTGGTCAATTACGGTCTAATTGCAAATGCCGTGATCACAACTGATGATGCTGTTAAGACAATAGCAAGGTAGGTGTGATAGAAAATCACCACTACTGAATCTACTCTTTTCCCCTCTCCCTTGAGGGGAGAGAGTTAGTAAAAAGATTATCAATAACCATTCGATGCGAAGACTCAAGCCATACAGGGTTCTATCACAGCATAGTCGATCACACTGGTTGTCTCGCCAGTTGACTTAATCCAAACAAAATAGCAGCCGCTACCACTACTGAAGGTCCTGCCGGTGTATCCCAATGCCAGGAACCGGCCAACCCTAATGCTACCGCAATTGCACCGACACCTGCTGCCACCATGGCCATCTGCTCCGGCGTATGGCTGAATCGTCTTGCCGCCGCTGCCGGAATGATCATCATCGATGTGATCAGTAGAACGCCGACAATTTTCATCGAGACAGCAATCACCAAGGCGATGAGCAGCATAAAGGCCAGGCGCATGGCACCGACCGGTACACCTTCCACCTGCGCCAACTCTTCATGGACTGTCAATGATAGCAAGGGGCACCAGATCATTATCAACACCAGTAGCACCAGTATTCCACCACCCCAGACCCAGAGCAGGTCAGTGGCGGTGACAGCAAGGATGTCGCCAAATAGATAGCCCATCAGGTCGACCCTTACTGAGGTTTGAAATGCCATGACTACAAGACCTAACGAAAGTGCGCTGTGTGCCAGGATGCCGAGTTGAGTGTCACTCGAAAGTTGACGGTTTCTATTCATGCCGACTAACAGCAATGCCAGCAGGATACCGAGTAGAATAACTGCAAGGTTAAGGTTGATGCCAAGTAGAAAACCCAAGGCTACACCGAGTAGGGCAGAGTGGGCGAGGGTGTCACCGAAATAGGCCATACGGTGCCAGACTACAAAAACGCCCAGGGGGCCTGTTACCAAGGCAACACCTATCCCGGCTGCCATAGCCCGCAGCAGAAAATCATCCATGATGATGTTCCTTTTGAGGTGATTTAACATCACCGTGGATGTCATGGGTATGATCGTGGTGATGGGTATAGATGGCCAGTTTGGCATTTGCCGGCGAGCCGAAAAGTTCCAGGTAGGCCGGATGTTGACTGACACTCTCCGGGTGGCCGGAACAGCAGACGTGGTGATTAAGGCAGAGCACCTGATCGGTAGTCGCCATCACCAGGTGAAGATCGTGAGAGATCATTAAAACACCACAGCTAAATTGATCACGTATTTGAGTGATGAGGGCATACAGGGCGGCCTGTCCTGTTACATCAACGCCCTGTACCGGTTCATCGAGCACCATTAGTTCAGGTTTTCGCAGCAGTGCACGAGCTAGCAGTATACGCTGGAGTTCACCGCCGGAGAGTCGCTGCATTGGACTGTCGAGAAGTTGCTCTATCGCCAGCTCATTGAGGATAAACTGCATTTCTCTGTCCTGACCTTTGTAGCCAAGAGAGAGGAAACGTTTCACAGTGAATGGCATATTTTCAGACAACACAAGCCGCTGCGGCATATAGCCAATACGCAAACCAGGCTGTGTTTTTATACGGCCCCCGTCAGCTTTGAGCAGACCTAGAATGATCCGCACCAAGGTGGTTTTACCTGAACCGTTGGGACCGATCAGGGTGACAATTTCCCCTTGATGCACGGAGAGGTTGACTTGCTCCAAAACCTGCCGTCCTTGTAATGCAACACTGATATCGTTGGCTTCGATGAGTACCTTGCCGATTCTATTCATGGATTCGGTCTCTGCTTGCAATGGGCGCAGATACCAGCGACTTCGACAGTGCGTTTTTCTACCGTGAAGCCGAGGCGTTTGGCATCCCTGGCAATGACCGACTCTATCTTGGCATCGTCCAGTTCCGCAGCTTGTCCGCAAGCTTCACAGATAAAGAATTGAGCGGCATGATTAAGACCAGGATGATTGCAACCGACATACGCGTTGAGTGAAGTAATACGGTGAATCAAACCGTTTTCCAGTAAAAAGTCGAGTGAGCGATAGATGGTGGGAGGTGCTGCCTTACGACCTTCATGAGTCAACTGTTCGAGCAGATCATAGGCACCGACGGGTTGATGATTGGCCCAGATCAGTTCCAGTACCCGATGGCGTAATTCCGTCAACCTCAGGCCCTGTTGCAGGCAAAAATCTTCCGCCTCCTGCAAGGCATGAGTGACACAGGTTTGATGATCATGATCGGCCGTTGGGAACTGCTCCGATCGTTTGGATGAATTCATTGACGGCTCCGTGATGCGAGGCATTCGATCAAATTATTTGAGAGACCCTGCATCAGCATGAAATAGGCATCGGGTCCAGGTGGCAGATCGTTCCCCAATGGATCGAGCTGTCCAATGCGTGCTTGAGTATCCTCTACCAGGGTATGAACCAGCTTGGGTTCGAACTGTGGCTCAGTAAATACGCAGCGGGCATTCAGGCGGCGGATCTTTTTGCGCAGTTGGTGAATGCGACGAGCGCCAGACAGTCGTTCCGGGCTGATGCTCACAGAACCCACTGCATTCAACTGGAAGTGGTATTCCAGGTAGTGGTATGCATCGTGAAACACCATGTAGGGTATCTCTCTGACAGCAGTGGTCATGGTGGTGAGATCGGTGTCCAGTCGCTGCAACCGATTAAGCAGGTGTTGGCTGTTCATCAAATATTGATCGCTATGCGATGCATCGAGCCGAATCAGTGCCTGGGTCAGGTGTTGTACCATCAGGCTCGCGTTGTCCGGTGAGAGCCAGATATGGTTATCCCTGGTTTTCTGATCTGATTCAGGAACACCATCTTCCTGATGCCTGTTGTTATTGTGTCGGTGTAATTCCCACTCATGACTGACCCGGATGGGTAAAAGGTGTAATCCGGGTGTATCCAGTAATGAGATCACCTCAGTAGCACCCTTCTGTTGTTCAAGTATGTGGGAGAGGGAGGGTTCTAATCCGGATCCAATCCAGATAATCAGATCCGCTTCATTTAACGCACGCGCATTGGAGGGTCTGAGGCTGAGGCTATGTGGCGATTGATTACCGTCGATCAGGAGTTTGGGTTCCCCAATGTTGCGCATCAGTCCGGCAACCAGTGAGTGAACCGGCTTGTTGCTGACAACAACTTTCGGTTCGGCATGAATCTGGGTACTGAACAGGCAGGATGCCAATAGCATGATCCAATGAATAAGAAATCGTGTTTCCTTGATCATCTTAACTTTTTTAGAAATATAGGAATAAAAGGATTGCATGATGTTACGTTATAATATAACAATATAGCAGCCTTAGATAGGCTAGGGCGACATGCTGTTGAGTTGCATCGAATTTTGACCCGAATCGACCACTTATTTGCAGCAAGCTTTGACCCGATTTTGTCAGCGTACCTTCTTATAGGATAGGTATTTAGCAGAAGAACCCATGGGCCAATGTTCGATACAAATCCCGGGTCAAATTTCAGTGCAATTCAACAGCCACAATTAAACCAGCGTCAGTATAGCTGATCAAAACCTGGAGCATCGCCCAAGATATCCTTATTCGTAGGAACATAGCTTTGGTCACCTTTACGCACAGTCCTTAATGCAGCTGCCAAAGACTCATCCAGATAATAGCTGTACATCTCAATGGTGTTCACGCCCAGCATGCGTTTGTGAATCTCTCTACCCGTATAATCTAGTGTAGTGTCCTAAACATATTATCCATTTTGCAATACAACCTTGGCTCGCCCCACTTTTTCCAGTATCTGATCAAGGCTTTTAGTC
>JAHXHU010000339.1 GCA_025656375.1 Candidatus Thiodiazotropha sp. (ex Ustalcina ferruginea)
CTCCCAAATGACTCGACGGCGTGTCGGGATGCCCTCTGCAGGTCTCCTAAGCCGCTACGCGACAGCGGATACCTGCCCGGGCCCTACGCCCGCCGGGGTCTACCAACCTTCGCTTCGCTCTCCAGGGTTGGTAGCGCCGGATGGCTATAAAGCCATCCTGGACAAGGGACTGGAGGGTGAAGCACTGGTTGCAGCAGAGAAAGAAATGTTCGACTTCACATCACCACAAGTCGGATCACAGATGATCGACAGCTGGGAGTTGCAATCTTTTCTATCCGATGCGGTGCTCTATCAATATGAGCCTGCTGACACCCTCCTACTACCCTCCTCGACAGCTCCCACCTGGTAAAGCTGATCAATCTCGCAAGTCAGCTTTCCGCTAGCGACGTCAAGCCCGATAACGAAGCATTGGAACGGGCTGATTTACTGTTTGGATTAAATCAGGCAATCATTGAAGAACGACTGCAAGCGGCCCAAGAGAAGGCAGCCAAAGCAGCTCAAAGTCTAGGTATCGCCCTACCCTCACAGAAGAGCGATCAGCATGCCCAGCGTCACCAGGACGCATTGGCAGAACGCGTCAAACAGGCGGCCCTATTTGGTGGTGGATTGGAGCCTATGCCGGAAAAGCCCGATATGATAGCCACAATGCAACAGATTCAGCGTGATCTCGATCTGTTATTTGGCATCAAACAAATCTGTTTTCTATTGCAGGAGCAGGATGGAACAGCACTGCATCCGGTCAATCCCACAACGACTAAAAGCAACCTGTTGGATGGGATTACCCTATCCACCGCGCCTGACCGCAGCTTAGCCGCCAGTGCCTTCAACCAAAAAAAGGTACTGTTTTCGCAGGATGAGGAGAATCAGGCATTAGTTGCTGTTGTAGACCATCAGTTAGCTCGTTTTCTAAAGAGTGATGGCATACTCTATCTGCCACTTTCTTCACAGCAATCGACACAGGGCTTGATTGTTGTTGGGATGAGTCAACATCAATGGCAGAGCCTAAGCAGTCAACACCCATTGTTGACCCTGTTTGCACGTGAAGCTGCTGAAATGCTTCAGCGTCAACACAATATGCTTACCTCCCGGCAACACATGATCGATGACGAAAGGGAGGCCTTTCATCTGGAAGCACGCAAAGTTGTTCACGAGGTCAATAACCCACTGGGAATCATTAATAACTATCTGCATATTCTTGGCATGAAGCTTGGGGAAGACCATCAGGTACAGGAAGAGCTGGATATTATCAAAGAGGAGATATCCCGGGTCGGCAAGATTATTCTGCGTGTTCGAGATATTCCTGATGAACTGGAACAGCAAGTCAATAGTGTTGATATCAACCAACTGATCCAGGATCTTAACAAACTTTTTCAATCATCCCTGTTTACTACGCATAATATAGTAACCGAACTCGACCTCGACTCGAATATCCCTCAACTGGGTACAAGACGAGGTCATTTAAAACAAATACTGACAAACTTGATAAAAAATGCTGTTGAAGCCATGCCAGAAGGGGGGAAACTGAGTATTGCTTCCCGTGATAATGCGTATCTAAATGGCAAGGCACATATTGAGATACAAATAACTGACGATGGCCCCGGTATTGATAGAGAGATCATGGACCAACTTTTTTCCCCTGGCAAAACCACAAAAGACAGCTCTCACTCCGGTTTGGGGCTCGCCATTGTCAAGAATCTCATTGATGAACTGTCCGGTTCCATAAACTGTACATCAAATACAGAGTCGGGCACCCGTTTCCAGCTGTTCCTGCCGCGTGTCGGTTAGTAGGGAGTAGGCAATGCATTCATACTATCCGGCACCATGGCGCGGCATCGAGGGAAACTTCGAGTCCATGCCAAAAAAAGCCAAGATTAACTTTACAAAACACAACTTTAATGCCCGCATCCTAATTGCAGATGACGAGCCAAGGGCTAGGGCCAGCCTAAAGGAGATTCTGCGTTTCTCCGGCTATGAAACAACACTTGCTGAAAGTGGCAGTGAAGCAATCGAGTTACTCACCAGCGGTAGTTTCGATCTGATACTACTTGATCTCAATATGCCTGACCTGCATGGTCACAAAGTGATGGAGCACATTGATCATTACAACATTGATTGTGACATCATCGTGGTCAGTGGCGAAACGACTTTTGACCATGCCACACAAGCGTTGCGTAAGGGTGCACAGGATTTTTTACGTAAACCCTATGCACCCGATGAATTGTTGCGCTCTGTCTCTAATATCCTTGAACGTCGGCAGCTGAAATCAGAAAATCAAGCTATAAACCTGCGCTTGAGTGAATCAGAAGCCCTACATAAATTTATAGTCAATAATTCTCCTGATATGATCTATCTACTTGATCAGGATGGTAATTTCGCTTTCATTAATGATCGCATAGAGACATTACTCGGGTACAATCGAAATGAGATTATCGGTCAGCACTTCAGCAAACTGATCCATACTGAAGATATCGAAAGAGCCAATTTCACCTTTAACGAAAGGCGTACCGGCGACCGGGCCACTCGCAGTACGGAATTGCACTTATCCAGCAAAAACAGCAGCGGACCCCGTTATTTTGAATCCCGCGCTGTACCGATTGAACTTAGCTCAATCGGTATCTACACCATGAATCATGACAATAAAAAAGCATTCATTGGTACCTATGGCGTGGCGCGCGACATCACTGAACGAAAGCAGGCTGAGGAGCTGATCAAATACCAGTTGTATCATGATCTGTTGACCAACCTGCCTAACCGCAGTCTATTTCGTGATCGCTTGAACATGGCAATGGCCCAGTCCAAGCGCAGTGGAAAAAAGCTGGCCATCATGTACCTCGACATGGATCGCTTCAAGATCATCAATGACTCCCTCGGTCACTATGTTGGAGATGAGCTGCTGAAATTGGTGGGTCAACGTCTGAGAAGTGAGTTACGCGAAGCGGACACCCTGGCGCGTGTCGGTGGTGATGAATTCAATCTATTGATACCGGAAATCAACGATATTCAGGACGCAAGAAACCTCGCTGAAAAGATCCTTCGCCTTACCACCAATCCATTCATAATAAAAAATGAAGAGATATTTATCAGCTTCAGCATTGGTATCTCGATCTATCCAAGTGATGGCGACACAAAGGATACGTTGATCAAGAATGCCGATATTGCGATGTATAAAATTAAGAATACCGGCAAAAACGGTTATGCATTCTTTTCACAGAAGATGAAGACCCATTTCTCTCAATCATTGGATATTGAGAATGGTCTGCGTAAGGCCATCTCCACCAACGAGCTCTGCCTCTATTATCAGCCACAATATAATATTAAGAATGGGGAAATGGTTGGAGTGGAGGCCCTTGTCCGTTGGCAACATCCTGAAAAGGGTACCATTCAACCCAACGAATTCATCAGTGTCGCGGAGGAGTCGGGGCTTATCATTCCACTGGGTGAATGGGTATTGCGAAAAGCGTGTATAGATATCAAACGTTGGATGGATATGGAGGGCATTTCGTTAAGTCTCTCTGTAAACATCTCTATGCAACAACTTGAGATGGATCAGTTTGTCGCTAAAACATTAAAGATCATCAAACGCCATGAATTGCCAAAAAATACACTGGAGTTGGAAATCACAGAACATGCCATCATGCAGGATATGGAAAAGGCTGTAGACGCCCTAACAAGACTATCTGACAAAGGGATACGCATCGCCATCGATGACTTTGGCACAGGCTACTCATCCCTGGGATATTTGCAAACACTACCTATCAATACCCTAAAAATTGACCGCTCATTCGTACAAAGTATTAAATCGTCTGACGGTAACTCAATCATCGATGCTATCATTGCAATGGGCAAAGGACTCAACCTGGATCTGATTGCTGAAGGCGTAGAAAACCAGGCCCAAATCAATCACCTCAGCGAGGCTGGCTGTGGTTTGGCTCAGGGCTTCTTCTACAGCCATCCCATACCAGAAAATGAATTACTGGAACTCATAAGATCAATGGCTCACAATTCGAGTGAGACGCCCACTCACAGCGGCCAGTTCAGTGACGAGGGTTCACCTGTTCAATAAGAAAACTATAGAGGGGGTAATCCCCCCAAAAAATAACGGGGTTCAAAAGTAGAATTTTCCAATTATGATTACGAAAAGGAGAATCTACAATGAAGAAGTCCCG
>JAHXHU010000267.1 GCA_025656375.1 Candidatus Thiodiazotropha sp. (ex Ustalcina ferruginea)
TCCGGGGCCATAACAGGTTGTCGAAGATCGAGTCGATTTCGGGGACTTGGAAGTCCCGAAATCCATCATGAGATCAAAGACTCTCTTGTTTTTTTGGCTCCTATGCCTTCACACGCATGAAAAATGTAGAACTGTTCAATCACTATCAGTTGAGTCTTGATAGAGATGCTGCGTTGATCAACACATTTGCATTGATTACCAGTAGTTATTTTGTAGTCAGGGCGGTTGCCGCTATCCGTGACAGCGATAGCCGGGGATGTGTACGCTGGATGGTAGCGGCACTTGTCATGGGCACGATCTTTCTGGTCGTGAAATCACAAGAGTATGCCCATCATATCGGAGAAGGTATTACCCTGAGTACGAACACATTCTATATGTTCTATCTGTCGCTCACTTTTTTTCACTTTATGCACGTCATTATGGGTATGGTGATACTGGCTGCAGTAGCGGTGAAGGCGAAACGGGGATGCTATAGTGCAGAGCAATATACTGGTGTGGAGACCGGCGCATCCTACTGGCATATGGTCGATCTCGTCTGGTTGATTCTGTTTCCACTTGTCTATGTCATGAGATAGCTTAGTGCTCTGTCAATATCATCACAAAGGAGTACTAGAATGAAGAAACGCACTGTTTTGGGTATCCGTGCCTGCACCTGGGTGTGGTTACTGATGATGAGCCTGACACTGATTACCTATTTGATCGGGCAGGTTGGTGTTGGAGGCGTGAGTGCCTCACTGACCGTATTGGGTTTTGCTTTGATAAAAGGGCAAATGCTTGGGGACTATTTTATGGGTTTGAAGCGACTTAGCGGTTTTTGGCGTTGGCCCGTCAGCCTTTGGCTGTTTCTACCTGGCGGTTTGATCAGTGCCGCCTTTATGCTTGTTGGATGAGGAGATGCCGATGGATAATTCCATAAATGCAACAGCCAGAGATCTACATCAGGATCTCCCTTTCTATAGACCTCAAGCAAAAGAGGTGGAGCTGTTTGAGTATGGTTATCGGCATCAATTGCCAGTATTGATCAAAGGCCCCACCGGCTGTGGTAAAACACGTTTTATCAATTATATGGCGGCCAGGCTCAACCGGCCTGTTTATACAGTGGCATGTCATGACGACCTGAGTGCTTCAGATCTGGTGGGCCGTCATCTGATTGGTGACAAAGGCACCTACTGGTCAGATGGTCCTTTGACCCGTGCTGTCAGAGAGGGTGCCATCTGTTATCTGGATGAAGTTGTCGAGGCACGAAAGGATACAACAGTTGTGATGCATCCGCTTACCGATGACAGACGTATTCTGCCCTTGGAGCGCACTGGAGAGACCCTTAAGGCTCCGCCGGAATTCATGCTGGTGGTCTCCTACAATCCCGGTTATCAAAATCTTTTGAAGGGAATGAAGCCAAGTACAAAACAACGATTCATCGCGGTTCGATTTGATTTTCCTGCACCTGATCTGGAACGAGAGATTCTCATCGGTGAGACAGGTGTCGATGCAGAGATGGCCCGGCATCTGGTACGACTGGCCAATGCCATGCGTGCCCTCAAAGATCATGATCTGGAGGAGGCCGCTTCGACAAGGTTGCTGGTCTATGCGGCGACCCTGATTCTGGGTGGCTATGAACCGGTTGAGGCCTGTCGGGCAGCTTTGGTCGAACCCTTGACGGATGATACAGAAACAGCTGCAGCCTTGATGGAGGTAGTCTATGCCAAAATCGGGCAGTGACTATCCCTCACAGAATCCTCCGGGTACCCGTCTGGCGATCATTGCGGAATCACTCTACTTGGCCAATCTGTTGCTGGTGCCTGGTTTCGCCTTTATCATATTAATGGTGATCTTCTTCAAACACCGCAAGGAGACACCTCCACTGGCGTTATCGCATCTTCAACAGACCTTGTCTGCTTCTCTTTGGGCGGGTGTGCTGCTGGTATTGGTGAATCTCTTTATTGTCCTGATGGGGGGTTATGACGGTCCCAAGACCTGGATGGCCGTCATCATCTACTTTACCCTCTGTCACTCCACTTTGATCCTGATCGGGATGTTCGGTTTAGGCAAGGCATTAGCGGGTAAGTGTTTTCGTTATCCGCTCATTGGTAGAGCGTTACCAGCAGGTTGCAAAGGGATGCTGTGATAATGCTATCCACCAGCTCATATCGACCAAATCGGCTATAGACCATGGAAGAGAAGGTTGGTGAATTCTGGCACAGACTGATTACACGACTTGCACAAGACCGTTACCCGCAAGCGGCTGTGCATTTGTCTGATCTCAACAATACCCTGGGTATTGTATTTCGTGCCTTTGGAGGCGATGGTGGGTTAAGGGTGGAGGCGGCAGGGGCAACGCAACATCATGCGCGACGAGGCATTATGCAACGTATCGCGGGCAGTTCAACCAAGATCGAACTTGCTTGGCGGGATGAACACTCTCTCAGGCTGCCTGAAGTGATTGATCTATTTCCCCAGCAGTCATTGAATCGTGATCTCTATTTCTGGCTCGCTGCACTGGCATCCTGCGATCAAGGGGGTGTTGAGCCATGGCTTGTAAAAAACCAACGTTTGGCGCTGATCACTCTTGAACGATATCCAGGCATGACAGAGCGTTACCAACGCTTGCTGGAAATGCATCTCTTACAACGTCCTGATCCAGATCATATGAAGCAGGATGAGGCAAATCAGGAAATCACCATTAGAGAGGCGCTGAAACATCCTGGTAATGTTTCAGTGTTGTCGCCGGCAAGTCATGCGCCCTGGCCAGTGCCACTATGGCTGCATCCATCACCGCCGGATGTCATTTGGGGGAGTTCGGATAGCGCTGAACCGGAATGTGCTTCAGGCGGAGATGCGAAGAGACTCGACGATGAACGCAGTCGACGCGGTGAGCGTTCGGAGCCGCAAGAATCAGACCGTGGTTTAATCACAATTCGTATGGAGAATATCCTGGCCTGGGGAGAGTTTGCCAAACTCGATAGAGGTGCTGAGGAGAATGAAGATCTGGATCAAGCTAAGGATGCAGCTGAGCAGATGGAGCAGTTCAATGTTACCCGTGATGGCAAATCCGTTGCTTCAAAATTGCGATTCGACCTTGATTTGCCATCCGATGCTTGTGATGACGAGGTATTGAATGAGGGCATACTGCTACCTGAGTGGGATTGGAGACGCCAGATCATGCTGCAGGAGCACTGTCGAATTAAGATCCTGCAGGCCACTGATGCACTACCTATAGAATTGCCTGCGCATTTAAAAAAAACAGCTAAACAGTTGAGAGCACAGTTTCAGCAACTGATGCCTGCCCGTGTCTGGGTGCGTGGTCAGGCAGACGGCAGTGAAATTGATCTGGATGCTTTCTTGCGTTTCTCCACAGAACGAAACAGTGGTCATCTGACCAATCCGGATAATCTCTATCGGGAACTACGTACAGGTGCGAGAGATTTGACCTGTTTAATGCTGGCTGATCTTTCACTCTCTACTGACAGCTGGATAGACAATTATCATCGGGTGATTGATGTGATTCGGGACAGTCTGTATCTGTTTGCCGAATCCCTTTCTGCAACAGGCGATCGTTTTGGCTTGTACGGCTTCTCATCCAGAAAGCCTGATCCTGTCCGCTTTCATCAGATTAAATCATTTGATGAGCCCTATTCAGCCTATTCACGCGGCCGTATTGAGGCGATAAAACCGGGTTACTACACTCGCATGGGTGCTGCTGTGAGGTATGCGCATCAACTGCTCAACGGCCAGTCTGCACAACGACGCTTGTTACTTTTATTGAGTGATGGCAAACCCAATGACCTGGATAAGTATGAAGGGCGTTATGGTGTGGAAGATACCCGGCAGGCTATTCGTGAAGCGCGAAAATCGGGTATTCAACCCTTTTGTGTCACCATTGACGAAAAGGGTAATGATTACCTGCCTTATCTGTTTGGCAGTGGTGGTTATGTGGTGATACATAAGCCACAGGAACTACCACGAAAGCTCCCTTTGCTCTATGCGCGGCTGACTCGAGAGTGACCGATTCGATATGGCTTTAGCGTTTACCAGTGGGCTTTTAATATATATGATATCACTGCTGTCCCATAAATATTCATGAGAATAGCAGCCTGGATTGAAGTGGTGAAATATCGGGATCTGGTGGATCCCCGAATAAC
>JAHXHU010000098.1 GCA_025656375.1 Candidatus Thiodiazotropha sp. (ex Ustalcina ferruginea)
TTGCACCTTCGATGGCGCCAAGGCTGATCATTTCACCACCGATCTTGGCAAAGCGGGAGTAGCGGTCGACGATGGTGAGGAAGCCATCCTCGTCAATATGCCCTTTGTCACCGGTTTTGTACCAACGCTTGCCGTTCAGTTCGATGATGGCTGCACGGGTCTTCTCAGGCTCGTTCAGATACCCAAGCATCACCTGGGTGCCACCAAACAGGATCAGGCCATCCACACCTATCGGCAGGGTCTGCAGAGTCTCCGGGTCAACAATGCGGAAGCTGCCTCCCGGTAAGGGCATTCCGACCGTACCCGGCTTGCCACCCTGTTGCACCCGCCAGTTCCTCGGATCGATTCTATCCGGGATATTGACGCTGGCGACAGGGGTCGTCTCGGTGGTGCCGTAACCCTCATAGATCTCCTTATTGAATTTCAGTTTAAAGTTATCCCTGACTTCCGGATTCAATCTTTCAGCACCAGCTACCACTACCCGGAGGGATTGCATCATCAAGGGGTGGATATGTCGGTTGCGGTTAAATAATCGCAGGAAGGTGGAGGTACCGCAAAACACTGTTGCCTGATGACGTGCGATGGCTTTGGCGATGGTCAGGACATCGGTAGGATCGGGGTGGCAGATAGCTGGAATGCCCTCGACCATTGGCATTAATCCGGTCACGGTGAGACCAAAGGCGTGAAACAGAGGCAGCGTCGCCATCACCACATCCTCATGACGGGTGTCGAGGACATCGGAGACCATTGGCCATGATATTGCGGTGACTGAGTACCACCCCTTTGGGTTCTCCTTCACTGCCACTGGAGAATAGAATCGCCGCCGGCTGTTCGAGTCTGATCGGTTGGCCGAACAGGGCAAAGAGCAGCCTGGCTGGTAGCAGGATGGAGGCTGTCATGATCAGCAGTTTAGTGAAACCGCCGATCTCCTCTTTAAGATCTTCGAGATAGATGACTTCCACTTGTGCCAGCGCTTCACTGAGGTCGATTCCCTTTTGTTGTAACTTTTTCAGGAAACGCCGAGAGGTATAGACGGTTTTGATGGCTGCTTTTCCCACGGCTGAGTGGAGGGCTGTTTGAGTGGCTGTGTAATTCAAATTGATGACGGTCTTACCCCTTAACAGGGTGGCCATATTGGTGATTGCACCTGCGCTGCTGGTTGGCAACAGGATGCCGATATTGGATTCCGGACTGCGTTTTTCGATCAATCGGGAGAAGGCGATCACCCCGGTCATTGTCTTATAACCTGAGAGGGTTGTATCGCCCTGGGCATCGGCCAGGCAGAGATCACCACCACGCCGTTTGGCTGTACGTAACCAGGCTAGAGGGATAGGATCCAGGGTTCGGGTATGCTGCTCCCAGGCGTCAATAGAGAGTTCGAAGACATGGCTTTTCAGTGCGTGAGCGGGTGTTTCAATGGGTAGTGGTTTGCCAAAAGCAACGATGACGTCGCCTCGCAGTTGTGTATTGCGGCTAATGGACCCTTCCGGAAACAGACAGACTACCTCACCGTCACGAAGCAGTTGGTTGATCTGTTCCAGGGCCTGTTTGCTATGACCGCCCGCAATGGGTATCACACCGAACAGATCCAGAAACCACTTCAGATACCAGCGCTGGTAGATCTCCCTGTGCATCACAAAGCGCACCGGCCGGGGGCAGGCGATCTGGACCATCGCCCAATCGAGCCAACTGATATGGTTGCCCAGCATCAGCACACCGCCCTGGCCCGGCAGGTTTTCAAATCCCAGCACTTCGATCCGGTGTGTACTGGCGAACAGTCGGGGGGATCACATAGCGTACCAGCGACTGAGGTAGTTGGTAGATGGTATAGAATGTACCCAGTAAGGCGGTCAGGGTCAACAGGCGGAAGAGGCCGATGCTATCGATGCCCTGAATGGCAAACAGGACCGTCACACCGAGGAAACCAAGCATGACCAGATTCTGAACCCAGTTGTTTCCTGCTAACTCTTTCTCCTTGGCATGAAATTGAATCAAAGAGTTCAATGGCACGATGAACATCCCTCCAGAGATGCCCAATAGCAGAAAATCGATCACCAACAGTTCTGTGGATTTCAATTGAGGGAGGAACAGCAAGGCAGCTACGATCCCAATAGCACCCAGTGGAACCAGGCCGGTTTCAATGTAGTGCCTGGAGGCCCTGCCGGCGATCAGTGAGCCGATGATGATGCCGATGCCTGAGCATGCCATCATGCCCTGGATGATGACGGTGTTGGTCTGTTCCATCGTCTCCTTGGCGAAAGCGGGGAAGGTGGCCAGTACAACCTGGGATATCCCCCAAAACACAGAGAGTCCTATAATCGAGAGCCAGATCACCCGGTTGTCTTGCAACTTGCTGAAGTTATTTCTCAGGTAACGACCGCTGCCGTATTGTTGCCAGTCAAAATGGATCTCGCGTGCCTCTTCAGCCGTCGATTGAAGCTTTAGAGTGAAGACTAATTCGGCTATGGCGCAAGCCACTAATACCCAGCCAATTGGGGCAATGATCTGCAATATCTCCTGTTCACTGCTGTAGTCCACCCTCAGCAGTCGTTGCTCGAAAAGCAGGGAATAGACAAAGATCCCGGAGAGGATGGCAACGATAGTGACTGCCTGTACGATGGCATTGGTGGTTGCCAGGCGTTTGTTGCCAACGAGCTCTTTGATATAGCCATATTTGGCCGGTGAATAGAAGGCGCTTTGCACGGCAAGCAGAAAGGTCAGGGCGAAGGAGAATTGAAACCAACCTAGATAGTAAGAAAGGGTAATCAGCAGGGTCAGACCGACGGCCACCGCGGCGCTTATTTGCATCACCTGTGGTTTCCGGAGCCTGTCTGAGAGGAACCCTGCCGGGGTGAAGAGCAGTGCAAACGGTAATAGGATCAGGCCATTCACGATGGCTGTCAGAATAATCTGTGTCTGACCATCATAGATCTTGAATATCGTGTTCTGGATCAGGATCTTGTGCCCCAGATCGATGAAGGCATTGAGGAAGATAATCAGAATAAAAGGGATGAACCCGGTGAGTCGCAATAGCTTATCCATGACTTTTTTTGGCCCGCGTTAAAAGAGTGTGGACGGAAGATTAGACCAGTGTATCCATACGTACTACGATATTAGACAAGGTCTTATTATACACGCCTTATCGTATTATATTATGATACCTTCATTTCATGATGAGATCATGCCATGGCCCAGACCGCACAGCTGATTGAGATGTTGAAGAAGGCGCTCAAGGCCCATGGTTTCACCTATGCCGATACGGCGCGTACGCTGAATCTCTCAGAAGCCAGTGTTAAGCGCCTCTTCTCCCATAAAAGTTTCTCCCTTCAGCGGTTGGACCAGGTCTGTCAGATGATCGATATTGAGATCTCGGATCTGGTAAAGATGTTAAATGAGGATGCATCCGCACCAATTTCAGGATTGTCATTGGAGCAGGAACAGGAGATTGTCGCAGATCTGGAGCTGTTGCTGATTACTGTCTGTGTGCTTAATCGCTGGACGATGGATGAGGTAGTCGATTATTTCGACATTTCGGAAGTACGCTGTATCAAACATCTGGCCAGGCTGGATCGGTTAAAGATGATTGAGTTGCTGCCAAAAAACCGAGTCAGGCTGTTGGTGTCTAGCAGTTTTAAGTGGCTGGAAAACGGCCCCATTCAACGTTTTTTTCTACTGAAACTGCAATCGGATTTTTTCAGTTCCAGGTTTGATCAAAACAGTGAGCAGCTTATTGTCCTCAATGGCATGCTGGCAGAGAGTTCATTTGCTGTGTTTCAGCGCAAAATGGAACATCTTGCCCGGGAATTTGATGAGCTCTCCAATGACGATGCGGCATTGCCTCTGCAGGAGCGTGATGGTACGAGTGTGGTTTTGGCAATGCGTCCATGGCGGTATGGGCTTTTTCGTCAATTTAAGAAAAAGGAGCCGGGTAGTCGATGATTGTTATATAGCTAGTTGGTAATGCACTTTATAAATCGCCGTATATGGCGATATATAGGCTGTATATTTATTTAATTCGGCAATATATACGATATATGCTTTGTGTACGCCCAGCATGGGTATGAACTAATGAGGTGAAAGTCCTCTGTAGGAAGGTCACCATCCTTAGCGATTTCAAGCTATTAGA
>JAHXHU010000083.1 GCA_025656375.1 Candidatus Thiodiazotropha sp. (ex Ustalcina ferruginea)
GGCCATAGTGAATATTTTTTTCTTATGCATATTTTTCTCCTTGATCCTGACTAGGATACTGATTGTTATTGTGACTGGCTGTCAATCCCCTTTCCAGACTTGTGTACTGTCTCATACTAATGCGTGATTTCAGCGCTACGCCAGTCCATTGGCCGCGCCCCGCAGTAATTGCCCTTGGGGTGCTAGGCGCGCGGGGCTTGGATAAGTCTATTTTTCAGCCGGGGGGTTAACCTGCCCACTGTTCTTCTTGTTAGCTTTGAGTGTTGCAACTTTCTGTGCAAGTTCTGCCAGCAAGCCATCCATCCCCTTACTCTTCACCAGGTTGCGGAAAGAGGTGCGGTAGTTACTCACAAGGCTGACGCCATCCACAGCGACATCATAAGCATACCAGTCGTCTTTCCGATAGCGCATCTTATAACTGACAGCCAGCTCCTTGTTGGCGGCTACGATGAAGGTCTGCACATTTGCCAGCTTACCTTTCATCCGCTCTCTTCCCATCCGTACAGTTTGGTTATTGTAGCTATCCATCGCCGAGAAGTAAGTCTGTTCCAATAGCTCGCGGAACAGGGTAATAAACTGCTCCCGTTGGGGTTTTGTAGCCTTGCGCCAGTTGGTGGCGAGAATGACCTGCGACATCGACTCATAGTCAAAACGCTCGCGTACGATCTCCTTGACCTGATCGCGGCGGGCCACTCTGCCCAGCTCTTTGTCCTGCATTACCTCTAAAATACGATCCACCGTCTCCTTAATACGTTCAGAGGGTGTGACGTTCGCTGCTGCAGGTAAACTGGCGGCTAACAATAACGATAATAAAAGAATGGTATTGAATCTGATCATGACTCCCTTTTCCCCAAAATCCAGTCTGTTAATGAGACAATAGAATATCAGAAAGGTGCTTATAGGTTGGTGAAAAGTCCTGATTTTCCGGTCAGAAAGCCAGCCAATCAATGAGGGACCTGCTAGTTGCCACACCCACTCATGGCAACTAAAAAAACCTTAATTTCTACATGGATTACTTATTGATATTTAAGATAATTATCTCAATACTGGCAACTTTTACAACATGAAATCGCTATTCCGAAGCAAACGTTATAGTACCCTAAAATTAAGATTTTCAATCCCAATTTGAGCTGAATTCTATTCAGTTACCTGCCCCAATTTCTCTGCAACTGACGAAGCATTGTCGTTAGTGCTGGCTTGATGTTGTCCGGTTTGGTTGAAATAACCATCCACATCCCAACAAATTCCCACTCGTTTTCCTGAATCATCTTCTCCATCAATAACATAGTGACTGTAGTCAAGTAACCTTTTTTCACTCCCATCCGGTAACAGAATCCGATAAGTAATACATATTTCATCCCGAAATTCATCATCGAACAGCTTTGCCACCTTGTTCCTGTCCTGTTGATCGATCAGATTCAGCACGGCCTCTGGCGAGGGTGTAAATATCCCTCTTTCCAAACTTGTCATATCAAACATCGCATCATCCCACCGACAGGTATTCACTGTTGGGTCCCAACTCCATGAGGCTGTCGGTAGTACGTGATTCACAAAATCAATCTGGTTGCGCAACTCCTTTGTCCGATAACGGTACCGTTTGGTCTTGTGCTTCAGAGCCATCAGTTTTTGTTTAAGCAGATCCTCTCTTCGTCTCAAACGTTTAATAGAGCGCCTCGTCTTGAATCTGTGATGTTGCAGCTTTTTGATTGATTGCCCTCTGACACCCCATACCAATAATGCACTCCATAACACCAGTAATAATCCCCACATCACCACTGAGAGGATCGTTGAATCACGCTCCACAGGGGCCTCAACCCCTTGCCAATTGAACCAAATATCACGCATATCCTCTTCGCCAAGCCGGTCCAAACCCTTCTGCAGTAAGCTCAGCAACACAGGTTCACTGGACAGTGTAGCCAGTGCCACATCGACGGTCAGATCAAGACGCATCATTTCTCTAAGCCCGGCATAGTGGCCTGATGTATCAATAAGATGATCGACACTTGCGACGTTCCCCAAAAAGGCCTGCGCTCTATCATCAACGACTGCCTGCAGGGCTTGCTCCAAATTATTGAATGCCATGATATTCAGGGTTGGTAAAAGGTGAGGAAGACCCTCTTCCCATACACCAGCTGCAACAACTGAGACCTCTAAACCATCAAGTGCAGTAAGCCCACTATCAGCCATCCTCCCCATGGCAAACAGGGCAGCCGGTAGATTCAGATAGGGACGAGAGAAATGCAGTTCATTTGAGCTTGGTGAGGTATGAATCGCCGCGCCAATCAGATCAACCTCTCTCTCGCAGCGCCTGTAAAAGTGTCGGCTGATCCGGGTAATGAATCAGATTCAGCTGCAATCCAAGCTCTCTAGCCAAAGCCCGGAGGTAGTCTGCTGCCAAGCCTTTTGGCTGAGATGATTCGAAATAGAGAATAGGTGGCGTCATCTCAACCACGCCAACGTTTAAATGACGATGATCATCAAGCCAACGCTTTTCCGCCAGACTAAAACGAGAGACCTGTGCCACTGCTTGGGTAGTGAGCACTAACCCCAGCAAGCATAGGCCAAGAGATCGATGCAACATCCTTAATATCTCCCGATGTATTCATCTTGAGACCTTATATATATACCTGAATGGAACATCATGCCAAAATTTTAAATATATTGAACAGATGGACAAGCCTCTGCCCACATTTAACTTGGGTTTAACTGTCAACAATCACATAGTGTAGTGTCCTACACTGTTCAAAACCTAAATCAGGCATGTCAGACTGTTTTATTGATCACCACTTATTTGGGTATTTTTTGTAAACTATGACCCATATACATCCATGGCATCTGCGTCAAGCGGCTCGTGTCGTCACGCTCGGAGGTTTAATCGCCTACCCCACTGAAGCCGTCTATGGACTAGGCTGTCATCCACTGAATTTTGAAGCGGTAACTCGTTTATTAGCCCTCAAGCAACGACCAGTGACAAAAGGGTTGATCTTGATTGCAGACCGGATTGAACGCCTGCAACCCTATATTGGCAAGCTACCCAAGCCATCTATGGCACGTATTCAACAAAGCTGGCCAGGGCCGACAACCTGGCTGATACCCGCTGCTAACAATGTTCCCGACTGGCTCACAGGACAACATGCCACCCTTGCTGTACGCGTCACCGATCACCCCATTGCTGCCGCACTTTGTTGTGCCGCAGGAACTCCCCTGGTATCAACCAGTGCCAATATCAGCCAGCGTCCACCGGCGCGAAATCCACTTCAGGTTCGCCTACGCTGCGGTAAAGATGTGGATCTTATCGTGCATGGAAAGACAGGGGGATTGAAAAGGCCTACGCTCATTAAGGATGCCATGAGCGGGTGCTTATTTCGGGCTTAGAAAAAAAGACCCACCCGGGGAAGGAGTGGGCTTAAAGCGCTATATTTCAGCGCCGGAGGAGGATCGAAACCAATATATGCCTGTTACCCTCTATAACGGCGCTAAAAAAGAAAACTTGAGTCTATTTTCAAGTGTCGTCACAAAACACCGAAAATAAGTATATCTTGTTGTTTTATATAACAATTAACTAACGCCATCCAACTACTTACTGAGTCAGCATGCAATATCCGCGAATTAAATTCGCCGCTCAAGGATGCATCCTAAGTGATTAGGTTGGCGGAGTACTATCCCGATGTCTACCGGCAAGATAATCCCCAAGATGTTCTTCAATCCACTCTCTCAGCCAGTGACTGGCTCTGGAACCGTGAAATCGCCCCGCCTCTTCTCCACCCACAAACAGAATCACAGTTGGGAATCCACGCAGACGATAGTGACCTGCCAGTCGCATATTGTCATCAACCTCTAACTTGGCCAACATGACCAAGCCTTCCAACTCTTTGATCACCCGCTCCAATGCCGGAGAGAGGGAGATGCAGGGGGCGCACCATTCTGCCCAGAAATCGACCAGGATCGGTTGCTGATGGGAAGCCTGTATGACCTTCTCATCGTAGGTCGCCTCTTCCACATCGAAGATATAGGGTGAAATTGTCGGTTTTTGGCTCATAAATCTTGCCCTGACCTGCTGGGTTTATGGTTCAG
>JAHXHU010000167.1 GCA_025656375.1 Candidatus Thiodiazotropha sp. (ex Ustalcina ferruginea)
TCCGGGGCCATAACAGGTTGTCGAAGATCGAGTCGATTTCGGGGACTTGGAAGTCCCGAAATCCATCATGAGATCAAAGACTCTCTTGCAACTCCTTTTCAACCATCTGATCGAGAGCAGCCTCCAGGTCATCTTCGAAATTGTAGTTGGCAAAGGCCCGACCCAGGGCATTGTCTGGACGTTGCCAACGCCAGCTTTCCAGTTTTTCCCATAACAAACGACTGAAGGATTCACGGCGAATAAAAATGCGGTCGCCCTGACACATCGCGGCGGGGGCCATCAGGTCACGGGCCAACTCGCGTCCCGCAACCCATACCGAGGCACCACCAGGTTCTTCTCGTCGTTCCAGGTGGCCAAGAAAAAAGAGGGGTTTGTTCTTCGATCCATGCCCTGCGCTGTAGACTAAACCAAATGGTTCAAGTTGATCATTGATTGTATCTACGTCGAAGGGATCGAATACCTGATCACGCAGTGGCAACGAAACAAAATCATCCTCACTCAAGGAGTCCCAAAGCTCCTCTCTCTCAGTCAGCCACTCCCCTACCGACTCATTTGCCAGTGAAGCGCCATAATCCAGTCCGTTCTCCCAGCGATAATATTCGCGCATTTTCAACAGATAGGTGCAAAGGCCATAATCGGTGCCATGACGAGCGTCCGATATATGGCAATTTCGTTGAACTGCACAGCATAGATGGTGAAGTGAGCCTTTCATACTGACTGTCTCTACCGTTTGATACGCTTTTTCAATGATACATTTCTGCACACTGCCTATAGTCAATCCTATCCCTGTAGACACCTTTTACCACCCCCATTAAGCAGGGGAAATCAGCTCACGAAGCAGAACTGTAGCGAAACAGCCAGCGGGTAGGAAAAAATCCAACATCAGGTCACGCTCATCCGTAAAACGCCATTCCAGACTATTTAGCCTCACACGTAGTGATCTACGCTCCTGAGACAGTCCGACATGTTCCAGCCCGTTACGCCAATCAGCAAAAGGTTGCAGGATTCGGGTTTCCAAGGCAGCTGCCTCGTCACTGACTGGAGAGCGACCACGCCCCCATAGCGGTCCGGACGGGTGTATATCCTGCTGTTGGCATCGTGTTGCCAGATGCGGGTCCTCAGTATCATCCACAAACCCTGAACGGCTACCTTCGAGCATATAATAGTCTCCCTGCAAGGGAGTGTGCCACGACTCCATACGTATCCTTTCCGCTAAAACCTGATTAAACAGTTGGGAACGCACTGCGGAGATCATCAGTCCACGCAACTGCCGGTCTATATGATGTCTCCTACCTGAAAATAGTTGATCCGACTGGGTAAGATTGCTGTAGTCACGACCAAAACGCTGTTCACCAAAATAGTTAGGCATACCCCTATCGCGTAACTGTTGCAATCTCTGCTCGATCTGCTTGGGATCAGCATTCAGTTGCCTGAGCCGTAAGCAGAAACGATTACCCCGCAAGCTCCCTCGACGCAATTTTCGTCGATGTCGATGCACAGCCAATACCTGGATCAATTCAGGGTCCAGGAATCGCCAGTCCGGCTCAGGTTTATCGACCAATCGTAGCGAAAACCACTGGGTGGTGACAGCATGCCGATCCTTCATACCCGCATAACTGACATCCCGGCTGGGAATCCCTGCAAGTTTGGCCAGTTGACCAGCAAGCCAGTGGGTGTTGGTGTCCCGTTTTCTGATATGCATGAGTAGGTGCTCACCCTCGTCATCCGGATCAAACCCAAGCACCTCATCGACCTGAAAATCATCTGCTGTTGCACGAATTTCCGCCTCACCCACCGGATCACCCATGGCAAGGGGCATCTCCTGCGGCGGTGTCCAGGGATACTCATTCAACCCGATATTCCTCCAACAAGACGATGGCAAACGCGGCAATGCCTTCACCCCTGCCTGTGAATCCCATCCCTTCAGTGGTAGTGGCCTTAATGTTCACCCGTCCAGGCGTCACCCTCAGATCCTCTGCCAGGTGTTGTCGCATATCACCGATGTGGGGTGCCAGCTTTGGTCGTTGTGCAACGGCGGTAAGATCCGTATTGACCAACTGCCAACCTGTTGAAAAAAGAAGTTCAACCACCCGACGCAGTAACACCCTGCTGTCGATATCGGCATAGGCTGAATCACTGTCAGGAAAATGTTGACCGATATCACCTAGACCAGCAGCCCCTAGCAGGGCATCACACAAGGCATGAATCAATACATCCCCATCTGAGTGAGCTTTCAGTCCCTGATTGTGGGGTATTTCTACACCCCCTAATACCAAACGGGAGCCAGTCTCAAAACTATGGGCATCGAAGCCCTGTCCAATACGCATGCCATTCACCATTCAAAACCAAGATTGAACTTACTCACAGGATTGTCGGTTAGCTACTATTCTTGTTCGCCTGAATTTGTCGCTTCAAGCCTTGTGTAGCGTCCTGCACAAGTAAAGAGTTTGCCCTTTGGGTCGCTAATATACCCGATGAGATTACAGCATATTGTACGTGAAGGTATCTTTGTAAATACCTCAGTTCCAAATCACCCTATTCACTATCTGAGCACCCATCAAGATGATTCAACGAGTAACCGCCATCAGTTCTAACAGGGTCAAGAAACTATCGATTCTACGCGGGTTACCGAAAAGGGTACTGGATTACATCCTGGCCGAAACCCATATTGAGCACATAAATGCGGGTACAAAAATCGCAAACATAGGCGAGACCGATAACCGGATTTATTATCTGCTTGAAGGGGATGTAGTGAAATCAACCCAGGAAGGCAGACAAATACACTGTCTGTCCGAACAGGATTGCAGTCTGTTGCCATTGGTGGATGGCACGCCTAACGAGGTCGATATTACCGCTGCTACCGCAGTGGACCTGCTCTGTATACCTCGGGAGCTGTTTGAAGCCATCTCTCGTCTACCACCGGTCGTCAACAAACGTTCCAGTCAACCTATTGAACTGATGGACAGCAGTGGCCCTGAGGCTAAGCTCTATTGGGACTTCTATGAAGCGATACAAAACGACTCGTTAGAACTACCCAGCATGCCGGATATCACCATGCGTATCGCAAAAGTGATCAATGATACAAACACCGACAGCGAGGAGATTGCCCGGGTAGTACAGGCCGACCCTACCGTGGCGGCACGTATTATCAACGTGGTTAACAGTGCTGCTTATCGTGGTAAACAACAGATCGACAATCTACCCGATGCTGTTACACGTCTGGGACGATCAGTTACCCACAACCTGGTCATCAGCTTCGCTCTGGGTAAACTATTTCATAGTCGTTCAAAACCTTTGCAAAAACGCATGATCCATCTCTGGAAGCACCTCAGCTATGTGGCACCCATCTGCCATGAGTTGGCTCAGGTCACACCTAGCCTAGCACCAGATCAAGCCATGTTATGCGGACTTTTACATGATATCGGCGCACTTGCGATCCTTGGTGCAGCCCGCAGCAATCCCGATTTGTCGGAAAATCCCGAATTACTCGATCAGATCATTAATAATTTAAAAGCTGAAGTGGGTGCCATGGTACTGCGCAAATGGGAATTTCCTGATTATTTTGTCCAGGCTGCCCTGCATGGAGATGATTGGATGGAAGATATAAACCACGATCCCGACTATGTCGACCTTGTGGTGATTGCACAGCTACATGCTTATATCGGCACACCCCAAATGTTCGATCTACCTCGCTTGGACCTGGTCCCTGCATTCCACAAACTGGCATTGGGCAAGCTGACGCCGCGACACTCCATTGACATTCTTGAGAATGCGAAGGAGCGGATCCGGGAACTACGCGAACTGCTAGGAGCCTGTCGGACTTAGGATGAATCTACTGCGGAAAAGCCATTTTGGCCAGATTCCCCCGATTAAATTCGTTAAATAGGCTCACTATTCGCCTCATTTTAATCGATCAATCTGACTCAAAATGGCTTCCCCTCGCTACGATCACCTAAGTCCGACAGGTCCCTAGTGTAGTGTCCTAAACATATTATCCATTTTGCAATACAACCTTGGCTCGCCCCACTTTTTCCAGTATCTGATCAACGCTTTTAGTC
>JAHXHU010000198.1 GCA_025656375.1 Candidatus Thiodiazotropha sp. (ex Ustalcina ferruginea)
ACTGCTGAATTCATTTTTTCCTTCCTTTGCCATAAACCGGAACACTGGGAATTATAAATGAATATTTTATTCAGGACACTACACTAGGTTAAAGCTGGAAGGTAGATTTAACCACCTGACGAAGATTGTCTGCTATCCGTGGAAAATCCTTGATTCTGTTGGTTCCAGTATAAGCCCGTCCTGGTCAGTACAACTTCTGACCCAGTATAGATCAATACTTGCGTGGTGTCCTATACCGGGTCGATCCAATATTTGGGTTGTTATCTCAAAGAATCATATTATGCCGAGAGTTGTCTGCTTATCCTTTGCAACCCCCCCAGTTCACTGCCTGAACGTTCCTCAGATCTCTGTCAGTTTGCCTTCAAATACGATCTCACTGCTCGGCTTATCCTTGGGTAAGAGATCCATCAGTTCAACAGATACTTTAAATCGGTTACGGGTACTCATGGAATTCGGCAGATCCATCTGCTGACTACCATTATGTGGTAACAAACCGATCGGATGCAGATGACCCCGCTCATCTTCCATCCACAACTGACAGACCTTACCTTTCGGTAACTCTGTAGGTTCAACTGCCTTTACATTGAGAAATCCTTCACTGGCGTGCGCACCAACCAACCAACCGGTTCTGTATTGATCGTTCAGGACCACCATGATGCTATCCATCTCCATGCCCTGCTGACGCGTGGTCATCAGTGTCATACCTAGCGCAAGCACCAGGGTGGCCGCTACCATGCCCAGATTGCGCCAGAAATTCAGACTGTTCCAAAAGCCAGTCGATTCCTCATGTGCTGGCCGTCCAGGTTCGATTCGATGAGCAATTTGATCCCATACTGCATTGGGGGGTGTAACGGGCTCGATGCCATCCAACATAGGGGCAAAGCGCTGATACCAAGCATCAACATCACCTTGGAGTTGTACGTCCGAATCCAGGCGCTGTTCAAAATCAATCCGATCCTGACCCTGCAGGGTACCGAGTACATACTCACCTGCCAGGGTGTTGCTGTCTTGCTGTTCGTTTTCAGGCATCATGATTCAAGACACCTCCGTAGTTGATCCAGACCTCGACGTATCCATGTCTTGATAGTACCCAGCGGTATTTCCGTATAGGCCGCCAACTCGTCATGGGTCAGTCCTTTGAAATAGGCCAAAGCGATAAATTGCCGCTGTTGCTCCTTCAACTGTTCAAGGCAGTTACCCAAGCGCTTTCCGTCATCGGTGCGGGTAAGGCCCTCCAGTGGCAGGAGTGCACCATCTATTAGCTCCGGTAATCCATTGTCGTTACTCTCCATCACCTCTCGCTTGCGTTTGCGCAATAGATCTAATGCCTGGTTTCGTACTATCGCAGACATCCAGGTCAGCGGTGCAGCCATCTGTGAGGGATAATTACCTGCATTGTTCCAGACTTTGATGTATGCATCCTGCAAACAGTCTTGCGCCAAATCGTTCCTATTTAATATACGCAGCACTACGCCATATAGTTTCGCCGAAGTCATACTATACAAACGGGCAAAGGCCTTTCGGTCACTCAGGGCACAGGCTGCCAGCAGCCTTTCAAGCTCCTGGTTGCGTAGCCGTACTGCTTCCTGTTGATCATTATCCCCATTCGCCATGAATTCCCCCCGAGGGATGTAAATATACCTCAAGAGTACTGACCAAGCGTCAAAGCGGCAAGTGGAAGCATAGGCTACAGACATACAATTTAATCCTTATCCATGGGTTCACCCATAAATCCGGAGAATCTCAGACACTGCTTGCCGTTAATTTCGACAATCTGTACTGTTTCCCCTCTGCCACGACCAAACCCCTGAATCACCGCCTCAGTGGGAGAGACCGGTTGTAGAGGCAGTCTGATTAGATTCTTACTCAGATGCGGTGCCCGATAGTGTAGACAAATCACACCACCCTCTTCGCTCAAATGAAGATCTTGAACGGAAAAATCACCATCCGGGTTAATTGTCCTATAGCTACCCAGCCGCTTTCTCCACACCGATTCCCATGGGTCGGATTCAATCCGGTTTCCAAGCATAATCTCTTTACCATCCCGGTCTGCTACCAACACATCCATACCATTGACATCGCGAGAGCGTAGACGCAAATCACCTAAAACCCGATAACCATTGGGTAACTCATCGATACTCTCCTGCGTAAGGCCCAGACTCCCATCATCGAACCGTACCAAATCAAGAATTCGCTCAATGATGCAGGCACAGAGTCGAGGGCGCTCCGAGTCGACCATCAGCAGACCAAGATCGGTGGCATAGCCACCGGAAGGCGTCGAGTAACCCGTTGGGTCTTTTTTCTTTACCTGTGCCTGAAGCTGCCTGGGTGTATTTCCGCGCAGAGAAGCCGCGATTGAGAGAATGGTGCCAGCTAACTCCTTTGTGACTCGATTACTCTCTGCGCCATTGGCCAGCACGACAACACCTAATCCTTGGGACGGCAAGATAACCATCTCCGCACCAAACAACAGCGTAATACCGCCATGACGTACTCTTTTACCTAGCACAGGATGACTTTCAATAAACCATCCTAATCCAGGCGAGACGCCCAAAGAGACCTGACCATCGACAGTCTGGGGTTGCCACATCTGTTTCAACAGTGTTGCGGGTACACCCGGTATTTGCTGCTGAAGTAGCGCTGACATTAGCTGTCCAAGATCGTACCCGGTTGAATAAAGACCAAGCGCAGGTGTATCTCTAAGCGGTGGTTGAGGTCTGACTTGACCATCCAGGTGACCTGCAGCTAATTTGACAGTCATCTCTTCTGAAACAGAGAAACCACTACTCTGCATACCCAAAGGAGTAAATAGTTTTTCATCCATATATTCAGCGAACCCTATGCCAGACTGCTGCTGAATCAGATGTCCTAACAAATCGTAACCGATATTCGAGTAGCTATAGACCATGTCAGGGTGATAGGCCGCGTATTCATCATGCAACAGCGTTGTAACATGGGTAAAAGGTGTGTCTGTATACATACCCTTGCGGAGATCGCTGGGTAAACCACTACGATGGCTCAGCAACTGACGCGGCGTGACAGGCATGGAATCGCTGTCATGACGACGTATGGAGAATCCAGACAATTGATTGTTGAGTGGCGCATCAAGAAATATTTGCTGACGCGCTGCGAGTTGCAGTACGGCTATTGCAGTAAGTGGCTTAGTTAACGATCCAATACGAAATAGCGTACCCTCATCAACCTTCTCACCCGTCCTACTGTTTGCCGTACCAAAAGCTTCCACCCATATTGGACCCTGATCATCCACCAGCGCAACACTCAAACCAGGCACCATCTCCTCTTCCAGGAGGCGCGCAATCAGCTTAGAGGATTCCACACGCACAGCTGCCATATTTTGCTGTGGCAAAAGTTGATATGGACTGACTACTGCATCATCAAGAGAAGCACATGAAGTGAGCACCAGGAGAAGTAAAATACCTAGCACGGACAAGTAGTTTGGCGGCACATTACACCTCACTTGATGAATCACGGATGGAAATAGTCAATCCGACTAGACAACTTATGACACTCTTATTAAAGATCTATACGCAGTGGATCTCAGATTGGATTCATTTTTTTGTGAAATATTCAGTGATACTGCAGAGAAACAACTTAAACTTGTCAATTCACACTTCCACTAATAAAAAAGTGACAAATCGCATATAGCGATTACCTACATATCGTATTTACTATCAGTAAGTTAGAAATGAACCAACAACTCATATCTGAGCACAGTGAGATAGACGTTGGGGGTACTTTACAAATATCCACAGTCAGCAATTAATAACCTGAAAAAGCTCATTAATAATACTAATAGAGATACTCGGTATTTGTTGAAGTGCAGGTTTCAGAGTGGGAAAAAGCATGAGCGGAGTCTTATAACCCCGCACATGCTTGGATCTGTATTACCAGTTCAGTGATGCATTAACATCAATCAAGCTACTTCCGTATCCATCACTGTATCCACGACGTACGGCCTGACGTGTATTGACAACACCATCGGAATGAAGAAATGAACCACCGTATTGATCACCAA
>JAHXHU010000161.1 GCA_025656375.1 Candidatus Thiodiazotropha sp. (ex Ustalcina ferruginea)
TTCACTGTAGCGGGACTTCTTCATTGTAGATTCTCCTTTTCGTAATCATAATTGGAAAATTCTACTTTTGAACCCCGTTATTTTTTGGGGAGATTACCAATGATCATAAATGTTTACTTTCCTTGACTAAGGAGTTACCGCATAATCCTTGAAAGGATTGTATTTGTTTCAACATTCAGATCAGCACAAAAAGCTAAGGAAGTAACTTTTTACCAGCCTCAGAAAATGCTGCTGCTGAATTGTTACAGTTTGTTAAATCTTAAGAGGACACAAGATTTGCTCGGCGTACAACATTCGGATCGTTCACTTCTACAGCGTCGTAACAGCCTCACTACATCACTTCAGGCGTTTCTTGATGGTATTGCGGTCATTGTGTTGATCCTAGCTCTCCCTATCGCTTTCAACGGCACCCTGACCATGCACTACATCGTGCTGGCCTTATCTCTGCTCGGCAGCATGGCTGTTATTTATGACCGAATGAATATATACCGTCATCATGGAACGATGACGAAGAAAGCCTTGAAGCTGTTAAAGGCCTGGAGCAGCGCCTTTGTCTTTCTGCTTTTATTGGCGTTTTTAACCAAGAACACCGAACTCTATTCCAGGACCGTGGTTCTATTACTCTATGTTCTCGGCTATTTGGCACAAGCCTCTCTTCATTTTGGAGTCAGGTTTATACAACGTAGTATGGTCTCTCATGATATTAATGCAAGGGCACTAATAATCGGCACAGGTTCTCTTGCCGATCATATTTATGACCGAATTAATGCAAATCCCTGGATGCCTGAAGAGGTATTAGGAACAATTACCCTTTCAGATTCTATACCTCAAGGGGATAACCCTGCAGAGGGCCGCCCCCCTATCCTTGGAACCTTGAAAGATGTTCAGGGATTGATAGCAAAACACAACATCCATACGATCTATATCGCTGTATCTCTGGATAGTTCGCCGATTATTCAAAAGATCTATTTCGACCTGCTTAATGTCAATGTAAATATCCATTGGGCACCCAATATTTTTGCATTGAACTTAATCAATCATAGTGTGAAAGAGTTAGCCGGCATTCCCATTCTGACCCTTTCAGAATCCCCATTGACTGGCTCTCATCTTTTAATCAAGGCAATAGAGGACCGGGTATTGGCAACCCTGATTCTAATCCTTGTCAGTCCGATCATGCTCTTGACTGCTGTTATGATAAAGACTGAATCGCCTGGTCCGGTGTTCTTTCGCCAGGAACGAACAGGCTGGGATGGAGAGAATTTCAAAATTTGGAAATTCCGCAGCATGAAACAACATGAGGCAAAAGACGGCATTATTAAGCAGGCAACACAAGCTGATCCACGTATTACCCGTATCGGCCGGTTTATTCGTCGCACCAGTATCGACGAGCTACCACAGCTATTTAATGTACTGGCTGGACAGATGTCGCTTGTCGGACCGAGGCCCCATGCACTTCAGCACAATGTGGAGTATTCGAAACAGATCGTGGCTTATCTGGCCAGACATCGAATAAAACCCGGCATTACCGGTTTGGCTCAGATTCGGGGATATCGAGGAGAGACCAAAGAGCTTGAACAGATGGAAAAGCGAGTCAAGTATGATCTGGAGTACATCAATAGTTGGTCATTGTGGCTTGATATCAGCATCTTAGTTAGAACCGTTTTTAGTCTTAAAAACGAAAATGCCTACTAATACTCATGCTAAGGAGAAGGCAGGCAATAATAGAAAACGAAACTGACAATATTTTTTTTAACACTCACTCTATAAGTTAGAGTAAAAACAGCATTTCAGGAGTAATGAGCATGGACGATAATATCGTTTGGCATCACGCAACAGTTACCCGTGATCGACGGGAAAAAATGAACATGCACAGGGCGAAACTGCTCTGGTTTACCGGACTGTCTGGTTCGGGGAAATCCACACTGGCTCACGCGCTTGAAGAACGACTCCATCAGCGAGGCTGTAGGACCTATGTGTTTGATGGTGATAATGTCAGACACGGGCTGTGTCGGGATCTGGGATTTAATATCGATGACCGGACCGAAAATATTCGACGCATCGGTGAGATGTCGAAACTATTCGTTGATGCTGGAATCATCGCACTGACAGCGTTTATTTCACCCATTCGCGAAGACAGGGATAGGGCACGTAGTCTGTTTCCCCATGGGGATTTTATTGAGGTCTATGTCAAGGCCTCAATCGAGGCCTGTGAATCCCGGGATGTCAAAGGACTCTATAAGAAAGCACGAGCGGGAGAAATACCCAATTTTACCGGCATATCATCTCCCTACGAAGCACCTGAAAAGCCAGAAATCACGATAGACACAGAGCATTCAACGGTTGAATCGTGCATCGACTCGCTCCTTGAATCACTGGAAAGTCGTGATGTCATCCCTAACTCTGTTGTATAGCTATTAATGGGTGGTAATCCTTTATTCAGGTCTGCTCCCCTAATCGAGTGGGTAAGAACAGGTACACATAACAGCTTCATTTAGCAAAACAGCATTATTGTCTGCAAATCAACGTGAATTAACACAAATGTTTAACTGCATAACATGGGTACGAACACACCATGCTCACAATATAAGTTGACCAAACAGACAGTGTCAGATAAAGCAATGCTGAATGTAGTTTATCTGGATAACCCGTCATTCCGGTGCATGCCCACTACTGTTCTGAATAAATTTCATTGACCCGTGCCCAGGCTTTACACCTATCGTCTGGTAAGACTATCCATAACTTAACCACCAAGCTCGAATGGTCTTTGTCTTGTTCATCAAACAATTGGTGGGGCAGGGCCCCACCCTACGGTCCATTTCGAGGTGTAGGGTGGGGCCCTGCCCCACCGTAAGATGCTGAAAGTTTAAGTTTCATCTGTAACTTATTGTGACCAAACAGAGACGCTACCTTACCTCCAGACCAATCGTGTCCACTTATTCCGGACAGTAGTGGGCATGCGCCGATGAGCTATTGGATTGATGCGATACTGGAATGATGGGTGAGCTCTGGTTGCTCAAGCATCATTATAAAACCAACAATGTTGATCATATCAAGTTACATCTACAAACCTGTCAGATCTAGCTTTTATTCTTTGTTTTCCTGCAAAATTATTTCGACTCTTCTGTTTCCCAAGCGCTTCTCCAATTCTTCATTTTCCGCATCTGATAGCTTGGGTATTATTGGGCCGCGCCCTTCAACTTGAATACGTTCAAGGGGGATACCTCTCTCCGTGAAGTATCTTGAAACCGCTTGTGCACGATCTATCGATAGCCGCATGTTGTAGAGAGGCTCACCACTTGCATCGGTGTAGCCACTAATCCTCACAGTCGACTGTTTGTTGAGTGAAAGAACGATAAACAGATCGTTCAACATATTATCGAATTGTTCAGGAATCTCAGTATTGTCAAACTCGAAATAGATCTGGAATTTCCTCTCGATATTAGAATCCACGGTTTGATTCCGGGGTGATTCATCTACCTCAACCTGCTGATAGTTTGACTGTGTCGCGATATAGTCTTTACTGGCCTTCTCAACCGGATCATCTGTAGCAGTTGACTGCTCGCTTTCTGGTTTCGTCGATGTTTCGTTTACAACTGATGTTTCATTTACAACTAAGGATGGAGTGTCCTGTTCGGGTAATGCCGCTTCACTTGTATCAGCTACGCTATCCAGTTTAACCACATTCTCAGATTGCTCACGATCTATAGCAGTTTTATCTGCCTTCACCGGCTCTTCTACAGTAGCAAGGTCATTAGATGATGCTGTACTGCCCTGTGTATCAGGCTGTGCTGGAGGATCTTGCTCTACTTGGTTATCACCCTGTTTCTGAGTATCATCATCGGTCGGCAGTTGATCAACGGTTTGCTGATTGAGGACAACTCTAATCTTAGTCGTCACTTTATCCCAGGCGGTTTGTAGCTGTTCGGGTTGCAGTATAAATCGGGTAGCCGGGGGTCTCTAACCCCCAGCCCCCACAACACCCTGCATGCGGCTCCGCACAGGGCGTTTCACTTGGAATGGTGAAG
>JAHXHU010000118.1 GCA_025656375.1 Candidatus Thiodiazotropha sp. (ex Ustalcina ferruginea)
GACTAAAAGCGTTGATCAGATACTGGAAAAAGTGGGGCGAGCCAAGGTTGTATTGCAAAATGGATAATATGTTTAGGACACTACACTAGGATCATGCATCCGACTCCGTCTGAGCAAGATGAGAGAGCAGGCTTGCCAATTCTGCACCTACCTTCAAACCTACAGCCAGATAGAGCAGTGGCAGGGTGCCTGCTGAAAGCAATACCCCTAACGTGTCCTGAATCAACATCGGCTGCAGAAAGGCTTTACCTTGTTGCAGGGCGATCAGTCCGATCAGGACGAAACTGGCCCCGGCAAAACCCTCGATTAGACTCAAGGTGCCGTGATGCAATTGTGCACCAGGACGTGCCAGTAGAGGCAGAAAGAAGGCGGCTGCCAAAATGACGCCTCCCTGAAAGCCACCACCCGGTGACAGGTGGCCATGAAAAATGATGTAGAAACCAATGGTCATCAATAGGGGGAAGAGCATGGAGCCACCGTGGCGTAACACGAAACCTCCCGCAGTCTGAGTGCCTGCAGTGGTGTGTCGACGACCCAGTATCAATCCTGCAGAGGCAGCTGCCGCGAACAGGATGGAGAGTTCTCCCAGGGTATCGATTCCGCGATAACCCAATACCACTGAGGTGACAATGTTGGTCGCCCCTGTTTCTTGCAACGCATTGGATTGGATGGCACCGCCGATCAGCATTGTCGGTGTGCCGAAATCGAGATTGATCGCGATCGACAACAGCATGAAGCCAAGGCCGCCGGCAAACAGCAGGCCGGTTAGGTTACGCATCCTTCTCCCTCCTGGTGTTAGTCACTAAAAGGCTGGAACGGGTTGTTTTTCCATCAATTCGCCAGAGCCCAAGTCGTTTTACGGCAAGGGCGAGAATCAAACTGCTTAGGCCGGAGCCAACAGCGGCTTCTGTCATGGCCACATCAGGTGCCCTCATCAGTACAAACAGCAGGGCGAGTCCAAGAGAGACAACCGAGGCTGCGGCTACGGCGGCAATATGATTCTTGACCAATAACACTAATATGGCTGCACTTAACGTCATCAATCCCAGCAATAGGGCAATCCATATCTCTAGATCAACCATTGCTGTTTTCCTCTGGGGTGTTGGTTTCGACCTTTTTCCATGGCTGTACGCCGGATTTCAGCAGGGCTCTGGCTATGGTGGAGGAGCCCAGGGGATTGGTGATTATAATCAGCAGGCCAATGATCAGCAGCTTTGACCACCACTGGGGATAGAGCAGGCCGATACCAATCAGAAGGGAGATCGAGCCAAGGGTGACAGCCTTGGTGCCGGCCTGAATTCGGTTGTAGACGTCCGGCATACGTATCAGTCCTATCGATCCAAATAGGGTGAATGTTGCCCCGATGAGCAGGAACATATCCGCCAGTATTCTCATGACCCATTGCCCTCAATGGCCCGAGCGATGGCTACAACACCGACAAAGGCCAGTGTGCCGTAGATCAACGCCACATCCAGATAGAAGGGACTTGCCAGCAATGCTGCCAATACCACTAATCCGGATGTGGTGATCACAGCTAGCGTATCAGCCGCCACAACACGGTCCGGTGCGGTCGGGCCGAGTAGCAATCGTAGCAGACTCAACACGACTGCACCGCCGAGTATCGCCAAGGCGGCTGTTTCCATCAGGTTCAGTGTCATTTAAGAAAGCCTTTCAGATGACGTTCAAACTTGGTTGTGATTTTGCGGGTAGCATTTTCGATATCGATGTCTGGCGGGGCATCGACCCAATGGACCAGGAGTGTCTGGTCCTGAACATCGACAGTCAGTGTGCCCGGGGTCAGTGTAATGCTGTTGGCCAGGGCCAATCGGCCGAGCGGGGAACGTAAATCGGTTCTGACTTCAACAACGGCAGGACGCACTGGCAAAGAGGGAGAAAGCACCCGACGCGCCATGTCGATATTGGCAAGTATCAATTCCCAAAAGAAGACGCCCAGGTAGTTGATAATGGGAAGGATGGCCATCGGAGTGAGGCGCACTCCCGAGTAGATGGAGAGGTGAGGGCGGCTGGTCAGAGTGACGACCAGTGCTACGACGGCACCTGTGATGATTTCACTAGGGTCCAGGCTGCCCGTCAGAAGCATCCAGAATAGGAGGACAACAACAAACAGGAACAGGCCATCAGCCAGGCCCGAGCCTTCTTCTGTTTCTGGTTTCGTTGCCATACTTGTATGTTTACCTCAATCGAAGACAGGGTATATCAACATTTTTTTATTACCGTGTCATGTCAATCATGCCGCCTCACTAACCCCTGAGGGTAAGTACCATCCTGGTATCATATCGTTTTGATTCTCTAGAAGTATCGATATATGGCCGATAAACCTATAGTACACCATCAATATCACCCTGATGGAGTACTACTGCCATGATTTTCCATCTGTTCCGGGGAGATCTCTGTGACGAAGGTCTCTGTCTGTTTCAAGGATAAAAAGCTGAAACGATTGGGTTAACTGTGAAAGCATGTAGACGTTTTATTCTTGCTCAAGCACATAAAATCTGTGCCGGACTGCGTGACTAAAAGATACAAACCCGTTCCGTTCAGGCTGCAATTCAGTGAGCTTGATGCACCCATGAAAACCTATGTTCTTGAGTAGAATGCTGAGGTATCTGTGAGCTGGTCTTTTGTACCAAAGATTTCTGTGTCTGGCTATTTACTACGAAGTTTCGGCGCTGGTCCATGAATCATGACCAGTTTGAGTCCGGTGTGGACTTATTACGCAAAAACTACAATCAGATTATGGCTAATCCTTTGGATGTGCTGGTTTGGACTAGATAAAGCCAACTTCCAGAGGTTGTCGTATTCTGATATCTGGCTGAATTCTAAGAATTCCGTCTTCCCCTAACACCCCAACTGACTGTTCATGGCTATTCTTCAGGAGGGTTATCGCCTCACCTATTGACGGTCTTCGGACACACACCAGCTTCCAGCCGAATTTCTTCAGTATAGTCATTCCATCGACCTGTCTTTCGTTGATATATAATTCGGGTGCGGTAGGAATGGCATTCATCCCAAATCTTTTTTCTTCAGACATTATCGTTTTCCCTAAAAGATGGATCAGCACTCGGTGGTAGGAATCACAAGTACGCTTATGATTGGATTTATTGCTTGTGAAAAAAATGGATTCCCCGTGTAGCGCCCGCTGCTAATTTACAGAAACCAGCCGATCAATGGATCTATTGGGTAGATACTGAGTGCCTTACTGTTATGTTAGTTATTCATCACACTTCAATAGCTTACTCAAGTGTAAGCCAGGTATTCTGATGGGTCCATGAGTAAAATCCCTTGGCTATTTGCGGGAAATAGTAAAAAATTAGCCTTATAGAGTCAGTTAAATGGTATTGGCACCCCTCTGCGAAACATTGTGCAGTATGGATTGATTGATGATCAGCCACGAGAGTGTCGTATTCTAATTTCAGGATGAATTCTGAGTATGCCGTCCTCTCCCAATATACCAACAGCATGTTCATAACCATTTTTCAAGAGCATTGCGGTATCTCCATTACATGGTCTTCTTATGCATACCAGCTTCCAGCCAAACTTTTTTAGGATTGACATCCCATCGACCTGCCTCTCGTTGATATAATTTTCAGGTGAAATAGGGATTGGTCCTAATCCTAAACGCTTATCATCTGACATGAACATCACCCCAATAACGTAAGATTTCTTTTCATCGAGTAAGGGATGTTTGATTAGTTGAAGTAGGCAACTTCCCCAAGTATAGGCAAAACATTTTTCTACCAGAATCATAGCCTAATTGTTTTGAACTAGTTGACCCTTGGGAAAATAGGTTATTCATATAATTATTCTTAATGGTTATCCAGACTATAAGCAACTATTATCAGATAGTCTCAGATATTTTGGAAATGGCATATGGTATAGATTTGGTGAGCTTGGTAAGAGTGAGCTGCTAAAAGCATGGTAATCCCCCCAAAAAATAACGGGGTTCAAAAGTAGAATTTTCCAATTATGATTACGAAAAGGAGAATCTACAATGAAGAAGTCCCG
>JAHXHU010000305.1 GCA_025656375.1 Candidatus Thiodiazotropha sp. (ex Ustalcina ferruginea)
CTTCACCATTCCAAGTGAAACGCCCTGTGCGGAGCCGCATGCAGGGTGTTGTGGGGGCTGGGGGTTAGAGACCCCCGGCTACCCGATTTGTCGACCAATTCCTGCATACGTTTGTTCAGTGCACGGCGGTTGAACAGGCCAGTCAGTGCATCAACTGAGATTTCATCACGTAGTTGTTTAACTTCTGATTGGAGAGTATGGCTATGCTGCTCTGCAGATCGTAGATGCTCCCGCATCTGTTGGTTGTTCCGCATCGCCTCTGTGGTGGCTTCCAGTAATGTGTTGGCTATACTCTGCAGATCCTTAAGACTGGGATTGGCATCAAGTGCACGGGTCTGCTGTAGCAGGGTTTGGTTGAAATGCTCGGTATGATCACAGCTGTGCGTAACACCCTCGAGCTCCTTATACAGTAGACCATGAAGGTCTGCCAAATGCTCATCTAACCTCTCTCAGTGTTGTCCATGCACTGAGACTCAAATAAGTGGAGCAGAAAGTGGCTATCCAATGAATCACTTTTCTTCAGCTGCATGTCGAGAATGCGAGTCAATTCTTGATTGCGCTGGCTGACATACATATAAGCCACATGGAAACAGACTGGTATAGCAGGAATGTTGGATCGATCAAGAAATTCGATCGCCATGGTATGCCACTGCCTTGCATCTTCCGGTTTGTCTAATTTGAAACAGTTGGGGGCTTGCATAGCGTCACTTTTTTAATTTTATAGTTTTCGCACTTATGGATTGCGATGTTGTAATTATCCAGCATTCATTCAGTATTTAAATAACGACCTCTCCTCTCTCTTCTTTAGGAATTAATGGAATTCACTCAAGAAGCAGGCAATAAAAAAGGGACCGAAGCCCCTTTTTAATTGCTTAGTACGGAATAAGTTGTCAGCTAATGCACGCTACCGAAAGAGCGATCCAGTGAATAAGGAGGAAGAGGAATACCGGCAATCTTGCATGCCTGTACTACCGGTCCTCGGGGAAAAAGGCTGTATAGGTACTTTTTACCGCCTCTCTCTTTGACCTGACCTGTCATGGCCTTCAGTACCAGCCTGGCACTGCAGGTGGCGCCGTTCTCTTCGCAATGGTGGCGCAGGAAATGAATCACTTCCCAATGAGCATCAGTCAGCTCAATTTTCTCTTCCGCAGCCAATATAATGGCTTGTTCTTCAGTCCAGTCTTCGAAACCTTCTGGGGTTTTGCTGTTCTCGACAGCCATTGGGTTCATTCGAGGCATGGTCGTCTCCAGTGGTGATGGTCGTTTGTTATAAATATAAGTAATTTTATTGGGGGATTAGTTTTACCCACGCATTAAAGATAGATCAGATTTTCATAAAGACCAAGAAAAATAGTAGGATTTATAGAGTGGCTGCAAAATTGATCATCATGTTGGCGACAAGGCGCATTGTTTTAGCTAACATCAACAAAATATTATTAAGGAAATTCCGCTGCTTATGTCCGAATCACCCCCATTTGTCCTGGTAGATGGCTCCTCCTACCTATTTCGTGCTTATCACGCACTTCCCGACCTCAGTAACGCTCAAGGTGAACCGACAGGTGCCATTGTTGGGGTACTGAATATGCTTCGTCGATTAATTAACGATTATCATCCTGACTATATAGCGGTGATTTTCGATGCACCTGGTGGCAGTTTCAGAAACGAGCTTTACCCCGATTACAAGGCCAATCGCCCACCGATGCCGGACGATTTACGCTGCCAGATCGAACCCTTGCATGAAATTATCACAGCCATGGGACTTCCCCCGGTGGTGGTGCCAGGCGTCGAGGCTGATGATGTCATCGGTACACTTGCACAACAAGCCAGTGAGAAAGGGATAAAGACCATCATTTCGACGGGGGACAAGGATATGGCTCAGTTGGTCAATGAGCATGTCAGCTTGGTCAACACCATGTCAGAGACGACCACAGACGTTGATGGGGTTGTGGAAAAGTTCGGTGTCCGGCCAAATCAGATAATCGACTATCTGGCCCTGGTTGGCGATTCGGTAGACAATATTCCAGGCGTGCCAAAATGTGGACCTAAAACAGCAGCAAAATGGCTACAAGCCTATGAAACGCTGGAGAATCTTATTGAACATGCCGGGGAGATCTCAGGCAAGATCGGTGAAAACCTGCGTGCCGCACTAGCACAGCTACCCCTCTCAAAGTTGCTGGCTACAATAAAGCTTGATGTTGCCCTGGATCATGGGCCCGTTGACTATCGTCCAGGCAAACAGGATGTTGCCTCATTGCGCAATCACTATCAACGGATGGAGTCGAACCGTCTGCTTGCGAGTCTCGATCAGGGTGAGGAGGCGAGCGTTGATACAACACAACCATCACCTCAACAAAAGGGAATGTACGAGACGGTGTTGACTGAAAAGGCCTTTCTAGCTTGGCTGGAACGACTGGAAACCTGTGATCTCTTCGCCTTTGATACTGAAACCACAAGCCTTGACTATATGTCGGCAGATCTGGTTGGTTTGTCATTTGCCATACAACCCGGCGAGGCAGCCTATGTACCGGTTGACCATGACTACCCTGGTGCACCAGAACAGCTACAGCGAGAGTGGGTACTAACTCACATAAAGCCTCTTCTAGAGAATCCAAAACATAAAAAGGTCGGCCAGAATTTAAAATATGATATGAGTGTACTGGCACGTTATGGCATCAAGATGCAAGGGGTTGCCTACGACACCATGCTGGAGTCCTATGTGCTTGATTCCACGGCAACCCGCCATGATATGGACTCCTTGGCAAAGAAATATCTGCAGTACGATACTATCCATTTCGAGGACATTGCCGGAAAGGGCAAGAAACAGCTCACCTTCAATCAGATCGACTTGGAAATAGCCTCCCCTTACGCGGCAGAAGATGCAGACATCACACTACGATTGCATAATTTTCTCTGGCCAAAATTAGAAAGTATCCCCTCACTTAGTCAATTATTAACCGATCTCGAAGTCGCATTGATACCCGTGCTGTCCCGGATGGAGCGTCATGGTGTACGTGTCGATAGGAAGATGCTGAGAGAGCAGAGTGATGAACTGGCCAAAAGCATGCACCAATTGGAGCAACAGGCCTATGGACTGGCCGGGCACAGTTTCAATCTGGGCTCTCCAAAGCAGATTGGTGAGGTCTTTTTCAACGAGCTGGAACTGCCGGTGATCACAAAGACACCTAAGGGAGCGCCCTCAACAGCTGAATCTGTATTGGTTGAGTTGGCTGATCAGGGTCATGAGCTGCCTGCGGTTATTCTTGAATATCGCGGTGTCTCGAAGCTCAAATCAACCTATACAGATAAACTGCCTGAAATGGCCAATCCTGAGACCGGTCGTGTGCACACTTCCTACCACCAGGCAGTTGCAGCCACTGGCCGACTCTCATCATCTGATCCCAATCTGCAGAATATCCCTGTGCGAACCCAGGCGGGCCGCCGTATCAGGCAGGCTTTTGTACCAGAACCGGGTTGGAAGATGTTGGCTGCGGATTATTCGCAGATCGAATTAAGGATCATGGCCCATCTCTCCGGGGATAAGGGGTTGTTGCAGGCCTTTTCTGAAGGCAAAGATATTCACAGCGCCACTGCGGCAGAGGTGTTCGAGGAGCCATTGGAGCAGGTAACTCCAGAGCAGAGACGCTCTGCCAAAGCGATCAATTTTGGCCTGATCTATGGTATGTCCGCATTCGGTTTGGCTCGCCAACTGGGTATAGAAAGAAGTGCTGCACAGGCCTATGTGGATCTCTATTTCAAGCGCTATCCGGGTGTGTCGGAGTTCATGGAACGGACCCGTAAACAGGCCCACCAGCAAGGCTATGTGGAAACCCTGTTTGGTCGCCGGCTCTACCTGCCCGATATAAATGCACGGAATCACCAGCGCAAAACGGCCGCAGAGCGTACGGCCATCAACGCCCCCATGCAGGGGAGTGCAGCAGATATAATTAAACGAGCTATG
>JAHXHU010000031.1 GCA_025656375.1 Candidatus Thiodiazotropha sp. (ex Ustalcina ferruginea)
CCTTGCAATGCGCGTAACCCCGTCTCGGCTGCAGACATTGCGGCACCAGAAACATTTCCAATGCGGGCAATTTCATCGCCAGTCGTGTTGATTGCTGTATCGTCTGGAAGAGGAACGGCTCTAAAAGATTGTTCAATGCCAAGGGTGTCGGGGGAAATATCAATGGCCTCTTCCTCTCCCATATCCTGGTAGCGGTAGATCATGCCTGACTGTCTGAGCGAAGGGATAACTCCGCCTTCGGTACCACGCACCAGTAAACATCCTTCAAACCCGGCGAATCGGGCCAGAGAGGCATATTTCGCAGGATAGGGTTTGTGTACATAACCGGTGACTAGATGGGTCTTTTTTCGGCCGGTGATAGGTTTCGCCAGTACCTCGACAGTTGTCAGCACCTGACGTTTGATGATCTGTTTTCTTAATCCGGTCAGATTGTGTAATCCAGGACAAAAAGTACGCTGGTCGACATAGGCCCATCCCAGTTCCGGGTCTTCCACACGGGAGATGGCGGTATCCAGGCTCATATCCACATCAATACCGGCAGCTTGGAGTACATGGCGATGGGTAATACCGAATTTTGGTCCCACTGAATCGAGGCCATGGCTCACGCAGGGAAGGCCGCAAGCCGCTAGAACGGGGGGGATCAACGGTGCGATGGGTAGATTGCGATTGACGCCGCTGTAGGGATCAGCCAGTGAGATCAGTTCGTCAACATTGGCCTGACGGCTCTCCGAGACCTTGAGAATCGCATCCAGGGTGCCTTTATTCTCATCATCGGTTTCCCTTTTCATGCGTAATGCAATAAGAAAAATAGCAGCCTGCACATCATCAATCTCACCACGAAGGATGGCGGATACAGCACCGCTGGCCTCATCCAAAGAGATGTCTTTACTCAGTTCAGGTCCGGTAGCGATGCGTTGAATGATAGAGTGCATCAGCGCTTGAGATGTCATGCTGTCAGTCATGAAGTACTACCTGTGCGATTGACATTATGCAGCGCAGTATAAAAAACTTAGTAAAATTGTCAACTATTATCGCAGCTGTACAATTGAAATTTTCACTGGTTGCTTGAAGGGGTCGATTTATGAACGAGTCAATAAATTAGAGATTACCACCTAGGGGGAATATCGGCATTTTTTTAGGAAAGGGAATTAGACGGCCCGCGTGAAACGGGCCGCTATACCTTTAACTGTAATGTAGTACAGAGTTATCGGTGAAGAACGGATGTCAGCACATGTTTGTATTCAAAAAATACAGAGTAGTTACCATAGTCCCATCGAGTTATTGGTGGTTCACCGACACTGGGATAAGCGTTCGTCGGTTGTCCAAATCGTCGGGTAACTTGGTCCATGGTCATACTGCGAGATGGGCGTGATACACCCTCTTCACTGTTGTTGATAGGTGCTGCCTCTATCGAGTCAATGAGGAGCACATCGGCTGAAACCGGTTGTGCAAGTAAGCATAATAATGCAGCGGACAGGGTGGTGAAGCGAAAGGTCATCTGAGCAACTCCGAATTTGTCTCTTCAGGTAGAAATATAGCACTCTTGTCTAACTATAGAAAACTATGGGATTTTCTTTCGCCTGAATCAGACGATTAATGAAGTTGATTTTCGCAAGTCATTGATTCATCAGGCTATACAAAAATGTTCGGGAAATGGGGCCGCTATTCCCTCTTATTTTTGATACGCTATCCGATCCAAGCACTCATACACTCCATCTGCTATGAACCTACGGATTCAGGCGCCACTTTTAATGATTTAATGGCCACACATGTTCAAACCGATCGAATTATATATCGCCCTGCGGTATACACGCGCCAAGCGGCGTAATCACTTTATCTCCTTTATCTCCATGATCTCCATGGTTGGCATCATGCTGGGTGTGGTGGCTTTAATCGTGGTGTTATCAGTTATGAACGGGTTTCATAAAGAAGTCCGTGAACGAATTCTCGGAATGGCATCACATGCAACCATTTCCGGGGTTAGTGGTGAGTTGAACAATTGGCAAGAGATCCAGGCTGAAGCATCGAAATTCCCTCATGTCATCGGGGAGGCCCCTTATGTAGAGGGACAGGGAATGCTGATCAGTGGACAAAAGGTCAGCGGGGTACTGTTACGAGGGATTTCACCTGAGCAGGAGGGGCAAGTCTCTGATGTCATCTCTGCTATTACTCAAGGTTCCATAGAGGCTCTACAACCTGGTGAGTATGGGATTATCCTTGGACGTGAACTGGCCCTAGTGTTGGGCGTTGGAGTGGGAGACCGGGTGACCCTTGTGACACCTCAGGTCAACGTGACACCTGCGGGCATCATGCCGCGCCTTAAACGATTTACTGTGGCGGCTACTTTTCAGGTGGGTATGGGGGAGTATGATCGTGGTGTTGCGATTTTGCATATCAAGGATGCAGCTAAACTGATGCGGCTTGAGGATGGGGTAACCGGTGTCCGCCTCAAATTGGATGATCTCTATCTGGCACCTCAGGTTTCCCGTGAGTTAGCACTTAAAATGGGAGGCAACTATCGAATCAGTGATTGGACGATGCAACATCGCAACTTTTTCGCAGCTTTACAGACAGAGAAGCGCATGATGACCATTATTCTCTCACTGATCGTTGCTGTTGCTGCGTTCAATATCGTCTCTACCATGGTTATGGTGGTGACCGACAAACAGTCAGATATCGCCATTTTACGTACCTTGGGAGCTTCTCCCCTCTCCATCATGGGCATCTTTATGGTGCAGGGAGCAACGATAGGTATTGTCGGCAATATCCTCGGTATCATTGGCGGTGTGCTATTGGCCCTTAATGTTGAAGAGATTGTCAGCTGGATCGAATCGGCATTCGGTTTCGATTTTCTTGATCCCAGCATCTATTACATCACCAAACTTCCCTCTGATCCGCATCTCTCGGATATCATGTTTATTGGCATTGCAGCATTCATCATCACCCTGGCGGCGACACTCTATCCAGCTTGGAAGGCCTCACGTACCCAGCCTGCTGAGGCATTGCGTTATGAGTGACCCGAAGATCGTACTGCAGGCTAGTAATCTGGTCAGAACATTTACTCAGGGCAATCTTCATGTAGAGGTATTGCAAGGTGTTGATCTGCAAATCGGACAGGGAGAACGGGTTGCAATCATTGGTGCATCCGGTTCCGGTAAAAGCACTTTACTGCACTGTCTGGGTGGACTCGATCGGCCTGATGCAGGCCAGGTCATGTTAAATGGAAAGCATCTGCTCAGTCTTAACGAACGGGATAAAGGAAGACTCAGAAACCGACATATGGGTTTTGTCTACCAATTCCACCATTTGCTACCTGAATTCACTGCGTTAGAGAATGTCGCCATGCCACTACTGATCGGTGGTGAATCTGTCATAAAGGCAAGAGCATTGGCAGGGGAGATGTTGCGGCAGGTTGGATTGGCTGAGCGGACAGAACATAAACCGAATGAACTCTCAGGTGGTGAGCGACAACGTGCTGCCCTGGCTAGAGCGATGGTCCATCACCCGGCATGCGTGTTGGCGGATGAACCAACAGGCAACCTGGATAGAAAGAGTGCTGATCAGGTCTATGAGTTGATGTTGCAGCTAAATATGGAGAGCCATACCAGCTTTGTGGTGGTCACCCACGATACTGAATTGGCTGCCCGTATGGATCAAACCTGGCAATTGGTGGATGGTAAGCTTTCTAGGAGCCTGTCGGACTTAGGATGACTCAACATGGCTTTCCCTCGCTACGATCACCTAAGTCCGACAGGCTCCTACTAGGCCTTAGCTATTTAAGTAGAAGGTGTGGTAGGCGTGCGTTGTGTTTTTTTTCTCAAGCGACGGGCCTTCCATTTCTCGGCCACATGCCACCGCCAAATCCAGAGAATCAGGCTATAACCCAAAAGAGAAGCGACGCTGGCACAAACCAGGCTGCCGATGAGCAGGGGGACCCAGATTCCATCCAGTCC
>JAHXHU010000001.1 GCA_025656375.1 Candidatus Thiodiazotropha sp. (ex Ustalcina ferruginea)
ATTAGGTGGAATCACCCCGATACAGAAGCTGGCTCAGACAGCTTAACAGTGACTACTTTTGAGTCCCATTATTAATGGGGAGATTACCCAGGCATTGTAATTTTAATGGCAGAGACCTGACTGGCGTCGATCTTCAGGGGAGTCACCTTCAGGGCGTCAATTTTCAGAATACCAAGCTCTTGGATTGTAAGTTGACAGGGGCAAACCTGACGGGCTCAGATTTTAAATGGGCAATTCTTGTAGGTTGCGAAGCGGATACAGCTGATTTTTCTGATGCGGATCTGTTTCACACCAATTTTGATGAGACGAGCCTAAATGGAGCAAACTTTCATAAAGCCTACATGTTTGGTGCCAGCGTCAACGAAGCTAAGGGAGACAGTGCTAATTTTGCCCATGCAAATTTAAAGGATATATCGATGGAGGAGAGTCAATTAACCAACTGCCATTTTGATCAGGCATTCATGATGCGTGCCGTACTTATCGGCAGTAATCTGGCAGGTTCCTCACTTCGTCAGGTGACCTTAACCGGTGCAGCCCTGGAACAGGCCAATTTTTCTGGAGCGGATTTGTCCGGTTCACTGCTGAATGGTGCAACCCTGACAGATACCAGTTTTCGCGGGGCAAAACTTAGCGGTACCCGTTTTGTCAATTCTCGGTTACAAGCCGTCGATTTTACGGATGCAGAGGATATCCCCGCCGATTTACCCCCTGATACAGGGGGCTGAATAGAGGGAAATATTTATGCATTCGAGAATATCAGCAGGTTAGATTTGATATCGATCAAGCACATCAAATTGTAGTTGCGTTCTAATTGTATGACTGTTTATTTACCGCTATGGGTTTTGATGCTACCGCTTTTTGCAGTAGGCTGTAGTACTGAAGTTTGCGTAAAAACAGGAATATCGATGATCCCATTTCCCGTGGTAGGTGTTGCAAGGCCCAGCTTTCTGATATTGACACCTATCTGCATCTCACTTGGCCTGGCCAGTCCTATTGGCTGGTCACGATGTCGAATGGAATCTTCTCACAGTTGTATTCCTGGGAGCACTGATGGCACATATCAGTGTCAATACCCTCAATGAGTATGCCGATTTTCAGTCTGGGCTTGATTTCAAGACAGATCTTACACCATTCAGTGGTGGTAGCGGGACACTGATTATTCAACCGCGCCTGGCACCCTATGCGTTGGTTATCGGGGTTGCGTCATTGGTCGTTACATTGGTATGTGGTCTCTATCTTTTACAACGGACAGGCTGGGGTCTGATACCTATTGGGATTGTCGGGATGCTTATCATCATCTCCTATACCACCTGGATCAATCGTCATCGGCTGTTAGTGCTGATTACACCTGGTCTAAGTTTTGGTCCCTTGATGGTAGTGGGTACACACTACGCCTTAACTGGCGTTTATAGTCCTATCGCTTTTCTGCTGTCGCTAATACCCTTTTTTTGTTAGTTAACAATTTATTGCTGTTGAATCAGATACCAGATGTGGATGCGGATCGCAGTGTTGGTAGAGATAACTTTATGATCGCATGGAGTCCAGCAAAGAGCGCTTGGGTTTTTCTGGGTTTTGGAGTGTTGACCTATTTGGTGATTATTATTGGCGTGTTGGTGGGTAGCTTACCCTTGACTGCATTGCTCGGGCTTTTGACAGCGGGGTTCACTATCCAGATTTTCAACAGTGTCAGTGGCTATCAGGGAAATATTGAGGAGCTGGTACCCCAATTGGGAAAAAATGTTCTTGTTACATTGGTAACGCCATTCTTGGTTTTTATAGGTATTATGGTTGATATTGCCCTATGAGCCTTACTTACCAAGCGCTACGACTTACTGGATTACATCCTATACCCCGTAAGCGGTGCAACCATGCACCATTCTCCTGCGTCCGCTGGAATAACGAGTGTTGTTATTAGTAAACTGGCACTAATTAGATGATTGATCCTGCGAGGATACTCAACAATATGTTTCTAAGGTTTAAATTAATTTCACTGTTCTCTCTGTTGCTATGGCAGATTCAGGCATATGGGGCAAACGACACTCAACTGGCAGCCATCAAAGTACTGGGCGATCTGAATGGTATTGCATTACAATGCAACGCTCTGCAGGATACACAGCGTATCAAGCGTACATTGGTATTAGTGCTTCCCAAACGGCGTCAGCTGGGTGAACTTTTTGATTATCACACCAATAAGTCGTTCATGGCGTTCATCAGTGAGAAGGGTACTTGTCCTAGTCCGCAGTCATTCTCTCAACAGGTGGATGAGGCATTGAAAGGACTGGAGGCGGTATACGCAACAAAATGAGCAGTAACAGCATGCGTAGGTCTGGAGCCTTATTATTTCTCTTGATGATTATCACATCCTCTGTTGTCTATTCGGCGGAGAAACTCGACTCATTCCGTGTGGTTGTGAGTATCAAACCGATCCATTCCATCGTGGCCGGTTTAATGGAGGGTACGGATGGTCCTGAGCTGCTGATTGGTACAGAGATTACACCTTATGGATTTGTTCCTACGAAGGTACAGCAACAACTGTTGCAAGAAGCGGATCTATTTTTCTGGGTTGGACCAGAACTTGAAAAGGGACTTGTAGGCACAATTGAAGAGTTACCTCCCAAGGTCCAGGTTATTGAACTTCTCTCCCATGACGGACTAAAGATTCTACCTTCACGCATGTCCGCTGATCAACGAGATCCCTACTTTTGGCTTGATAACCGTAATGTCATGATCATTCTTGATGATATGACCCGTCTGCTACAGCAGGCAGACCCCAAGCGCTCGCATCTTTATGAACGTAACAGAAGAAAGGTGTTGGCGCGGCTGGCGCGTATCGACAGGGAGTATGAGTACGGTTATCGAGGGATGAAAGCTGGACTGGGCGTCCAATATTTCGATACCTTGCAATATTTCGAACAGGCCTATGCTCTAAAGATACTTGAGCGTGTATCAGGCTCTCCGCGACAGCCAATCAATGCCGCCTCTCTGCTGAAGGTGAGAGAGAGGATCATTTCCGGTGAAGCAATATGTCTGCTGTCGGAAAATGGATTACCGACTGATAATCTCGCTCTTTTAGTGCAGGGGAGCCAGATCAATCACGGTATTCTAAACAGTCTCGGGGTCGGCTTGACACCGGGACCTGATCTCTATTTCAACCTGATGGACCACAATACCGATGAGATAAAACGCTGTCTGAACGCAGATATGCAGGCTGCAGGAGCTGCTCGGGAGCTGGCCGAACAGGATGCGACAAAGGTGGTTGATGGTATTGGAAGTGGACAATTTCTATTGACCGATCATCTGGGTCGTCTGCTTTCCAAGCAGACAATGCTGGGTAAATATCAGATCGTCTATTTTGGTTACACGTTTTGTCCGGATATCTGCCCGACCTCGCTGCAGATTCTACTCCAGGCATTCGATCTGTTGGGTGAGAGCGCCGATCTGTTTCAACCCTATTTTATCACCATCGATCCTCAACGGGATTCGATTGAGGTGATGAGAAACTATGTCACCTATTATGATGAGCGGTTGATCGGTGTTACAGGCTCACAAAAGATGATCGATCGTGTGGCGAGTCAATTCAAGGCGAAATATGAGAAGGTTGTAGAGGATGCGATGGAACCGGATATCTATCTCATGGACCACACTGCGAGCCTCTATCTGCTCGATCCAAAAGGCCAATTTATTACAAAATTTGCCCATGGTATTTCTCCTGAGGAACTTGCTCGACGATTGATGGATTTTGTACATTAAATTGGTTCCAGCTGGAATGTGCAGTGCGATGAGATTCAGTCAGGCGCATGAAGCGGATCGGTTATCTCTGTCTAGAGATCTTAATTACTACTACCCATTAATAGGTAACTAATCACTGCTGTCCCATAAATACTTAACGAGAAAGGCCTGACCCCCCCTTGTTTTGATACAATGAAATCGCGACAAGTCATTGATCAAC
>JAHXHU010000206.1 GCA_025656375.1 Candidatus Thiodiazotropha sp. (ex Ustalcina ferruginea)
CGGGGCCATAACAGGTTGTCGAAGATCGAGTCGATTTCGGGGACTTGGAAGTCCCGAAATCCATCATGAGATCAAAGACTCTCTTGGGAGATCCAGTAAACGTATGTTTGTATCTGTTTGGATTAAAATATAGTGCTTGTCGGCTGTGTCAATCAAATAGGGCTTTCCTTTGTTTTTATAAACTGTGCCACCAGCAGTATCCATGTTTATTACTGCTAACTCTTTCCCTTTCGTGTCCCAGATTTTGATCGTTTGTAAGTCAGAGGTAACAATCTGATTTCCACTCAATGAAAAGGTGACTGACAAAATATTATTCTGATGTGTTTGTGGTATGGGTTTCTGGTTATTGACGAGTGAACTGATCAGTAGCTGCTTACCCTTTGCTGTTGCTATCGTGTTGGCGTCATGCGATGTGGCAACTGAGTTGATCAGTCCCTTGGTGAAATAGCCTTCATCCGTATGTAACACGTTACCGGCATAGTCAAGAATTACAGCTGATGGATAGCTTGTAGTACTGATGCGTTGTTGGTTTGGATGAAAGGTGATTGTATGTGCGTTCTTTTTAGGTTGAGTGACTGATCCAACCGGGAATGCTGTTATATCCCAAGATTTTATTGTGCCATCCCGCGCTGTTGATACTAATCGATCCCCGGAAGCTGTAAATACAACACTGTAAGCGGTATCGGAATGTCCACGTAGAGTTACAAGCTTATTGTCATGGAGCGTGAGTTCCTTTTTCTTGTTTGGTTTCAGATGCCAGATCCCAATATCGCCATTGGAATAGGAAACAGCAAGGTATTGCCCATCCTGAGAGAAGTCTGATGATGTAATTAGTTCCTTCTGTTTTGGAAAAGTTGCGAGAACCTTGCCTTTGTAATGCCATATGCGATAGGTGTGTCTGTTATCATAGGCGGCAATCAATTTTTGATCTTTGGAATATGTGACAGCCAGTTGAATACCTGGATCGCCTTCTACAAATGTCCAGGGCTTGATTCTTTTCAGGGTTTTTTTACGTTGGGCTAGAATGGCTGAATTATGTGGAACAGTTTCAATTACATCCTTATTCACTCTGAAAGTACCTTTCAGCTGATTGAAGATTGGGTAATATTTCGTATCCGTAATAATCAGCTCACCATTTAAATTCCAAATTGACCCTGTCTTGGATGGGTAATCCGTTGTGGAAAAATGGTGCCCATCTTCAGAAAATGTTTTGAATAGGCCACTGGCCTGTCCAATAGATGCTCCATCAATACTTATAATGTGGACCAGGTTTTTGTTTGTATCTGATGAGTACGATATCAATGCAATGTGTTTACCATCCGGGGATAAATGGATTTCATGAAAATTTGTCGTCGTATCGATATCCCGATACATGGGTGGTCGGTAGCGCTTGTCCCGGAAGGAAAATGTATTGTCTCCATACTGACTGCGAAGTAGCAGGCTTTCGGCTGTTACGTTATCAGGATTCAACTTCCAGGCAGCCGCAGCATGTCTAAACCCAAGGGTTGGATCATGGTCATAATCCAGTGCCAACACTGCCTGTGAACTCAATAAACTTGATTTAGCGCGAATTGACTCTTCAATGGCTTTATCGCGCTGAATCCAGGCAAAGATTGCCAGTCCAATAGCTATTACCAGACCAATAGTAATGGCACTCATTAATTGCCGCTGGCGTCTATTGGATGATTGGCGGCTAGCGGTTATATAGCGACTTTGTAAGGATGTTGGTGCCAGTGTCTTATCTGGTGCAATAGCCAGCCACTGCTCCGCTTTCTCCAGGTCCTGACCTCGAAGTAAGTGACTGGTGTCATGGTCATGTTGTTCCCACTCAGTGGCACGAATAATTAGTCTGGTATGTCCCTTTACCCAATCCAGATCCGTATTCAGTGTATCCAGTAGGTGATGAATTGAAGTGTCGAGACTTTCTTCATCCATTCTAAGCCAGTTAATTATACGCAGCTCTTCATGCAGATCTGAAGCGCTAATCTCCTTCAGCAGGATAGGGATTAAGCGTTTGTTTTGGCGAATGGCATGTGCTAACTCGAGTTGGCAAATTTCAGAAGATAGTGAATCAGGTGAGATGATAAAAATGAATGCATCAGCCTCATTTATTGCGCTATACACCTCTGTCAACCACTCGGCTGTTGGTGGAATTCCTTGCCAATCAACCCAGATCTCCTGTTCCTTAAGTGCTAATGCGTCATACAGTTTTTTTACAAATACCTGGTCTTTTCTAGAGTAGGATATGAAGGCGTCACTCATGAAGGTATTTCCGTATGTAGAGGTAGGGTCTAGCTTAGATACAAAGATGGGCTCAACTGTGATTTAGACAAAGACTAACAGATGAATTGTTATTTAAATATTGGCTATACTCTTGCTGGTCTTGCGGTAAGCTATCGATCCGGCCACTGAAGATGAGATGGAAAACGGCCATTGGATGCAGGTATAACGCCTTCCTCAGCAAGTAAGCGATACTGCTTCCGGTTGCCTGGATAGTCCGCAACCCGTCTCTGGCTGGTGATCAACCGGTACCAGGGTAGGTCGCTATCTTTGGGTAACTTACGCAGCCAGGCCAGCACCTGTCGTACATGTACGCCACAGAGTTTGGCGATCTCACCATAACTGCAGTAACGTCCCGGTGGGATGGCCGCCAAAGTGGTATAGAAGGCTGTGCGTAGCTCCTCACTGGCCATGAGCTAACTCCTAAGTATTATATGGCATCGGTATACCTAATGGCTTTGGTAGTCGTGATGCATTGGAGTGAGATTTAGAGGTGAAGACGTTATCGTCTGCTCCCTGTTTTATTCAATATATGATGGTTTAGAATTCACTTACTCCTCTTTTGGGCAGTTATTGGAGCCTCCTAGCAACAGATCTGTTGCTCTTCCAAATAGGGTGTCCGGTCTGTTTAAACGAACTTGCTTAGGTGTCTTGCCGGTATTGCATTTAAAGGCCTTTCTAAATGATGCTGCTGATTGGTAGCCGCATTGTTCAGCGATTATATCTATGCTCAATGTTGAAGTTTTCAGCAGAGTTGTAGCTTCCTGCATACGCCAGGCTGTGAGGTATTTGACCGGGGGTATGCCAATGTACTGATGGAACTTGTTAGCGAATGATGTCCGACTCATGCCGATATCACGGGCCAGGCCTTCCAATGTCCAGGCCTCATTAAAGCGGGTGTGAATCAAGAGCAAGGCCTAGCCCCGAGTGCGGCCAAAAAGCCGGTAGATAACGCTTCAGCAAAGCGGCCACGTAACAGATGCAGCGGCATCAACCGAGCCAGATCACAAAGTGCCAGGGTACGACCGGGATAGTTGTTATCCACTTCCAGCAAGGTTGCATCGATGACGTGTCCAACCCCGTTTGTAAGGGGGTTATTACGCGCATTGAGCAGGATAACCATATCCGGTAGATCGCTCAGTAATACCTCTGCAGAGATTGACTCAAAAACATAGTATCCACACAAGATACTGGTAAATGATGTACCACCATCAGATTCAGCCGGTGTATTGATGAGGCCTGAATCCGGTGGTGTAGGAGCATTCGAGATGGTGTGGGATTGATCATGAGGAATCAGTACCAGATCACTGGCCTGTAGCTGTTGTGGTTCACTACCCTCCATATGTACCCAGGCGCTACCCTTATCTATCAGGTGAAAGGGGACAGGGCCTGATCCGGAGGTATCGATGGCCCAATCACCGCAATAACTTTGATGCTTGAAGATTTGGGCATCGAAACGGACTCTTGAGAGAAAATGGGTCAGGGCATCTTCATTGATGTCGTTGGTTAAACCGTTCATCGGCTAGTCCGGGCTTAATGTGTACGATGAGTATCGGAATCTGAACAAATCAACATAGATCACTGCTGTCCCATAAATACTTAACGAGAAAGGCCTGAAAACCCCCTTGTTTTGATACAATGAAATCGCGACAAGTCATTGATCAAC
>JAHXHU010000274.1 GCA_025656375.1 Candidatus Thiodiazotropha sp. (ex Ustalcina ferruginea)
ATGTCACGTATCAGTTCGGATATTCCCATCTATGCCTTAACTCGGCATGTACGGACAAGACGCAAGGTTACCCTCTATCGAGGTGTCTACCCGGTGAGTTTCGATGTCGCCATTACCGATATTGATCAGGTTAACGAAGAGGTCATCGATGAGTTGCTGCGTCGCGGTGAGGTGCGCGAAAGTGATTTGGTGATCATTACCAAAGGTGACCGTTCCGGTGTGGAGGGTCAGACCAATATCATGAAAGTAATGCGAGTCGGTGAGCATGTGCTTGCTGACAAAATAGGATTGAGGGTGGCACCTGATGCTGTCCCTAACAATTGAAATGAGTGAAGACACAAAACAAAGGAGGCTATCATGGCTCTGATTTCACTGCGCCAACTTCTCGATCATGCCGCGGAGCACGGCTACGGTCTGCCGGCTTTTAACGTCAATAACATGGAGCAGGTGCATGCCATCATGCAAGCTGCCGACGCAACCAACAGTCCTGTCATTCTGCAGGGCTCAGCTGGTGCCCGCTCCTATGCAGGTGAACCGTTTCTGCGTCACTTGATTATTGCAGCGACAGAAATGTATCCCCACATTCCGGTCTGTATGCACCAGGATCATGGTACGTCTCCGGCTATCTGCCTGCGCTCCATCCAGTCCGGTTTCTCATCCGTGATGATGGATGGCTCGCTGATGACCGACGGCAAGACCCCATCATCCTATGAGTACAACGTGGATGTGACGGCCAAAGTTGTAGAGATAGCCCATGCGGGCGGTGTTTCTGTCGAAGGTGAGCTGGGCTGTCTGGGCTCATTGGAGACAGGTCAAGCAGGTGAGGAAGACGGTGTTGGTGCCGAAGGCACCCTGGATCACAGCCAGTTACTAACTGATCCTGATGAAGCAGCAGATTTCGTCAAGAAGACCGGTGCAGATGCCTTGGCTATCGCCATCGGGACCTCCCATGGCGCCTACAAATTTACCCGTCCACCAACAGGTGACATCCTTGCCATCCAACGCGTAAAGGAGATACATGCCCGTATCCCTGATACGCACCTGGTTATGCATGGTTCCTCTTCAGTGCCTCAGGACTGGTTGGCGATCATTAATGAATACGGTGGTGACATGGGTGAGACCTATGGCGTACCGGTGGAAGAGATTGTTGAGGGTATCAAACACGGTGTGCGTAAGGTCAACATCGATACTGACCTGCGTATGGCCTCAACCGGATCGATTCGTAAACACTTGAATGACAACAAGTCTAACTTTGATCCTCGTAAGTTCCTCAAAGAGGCAACAAAGGGGATGGCTGATATCTGTAAGGCTCGCTACGAAGCCTTTGGTTCAGCAGGTATGGCGGATAAGATCACACCAATCTCTTTGGAAGGTATGCAGAAACGCTATGATAGCGGTGAACTTGACCCAAAGATCAATTAATCAGATCAATTGTACAAGCAAGTAATAATGGGGGCTTGATGCCCCCTTTATTTTTTTAGCTCTATACCTGATAGGCTGTGTGGAGTAACCATCTCTGTTGTGTACGCGCACGACTATTTACAACTCAAACATCCAGTATCAACCCTTCCTCTAGCAGTGCACTCTTGAGTTGATTGGGATTGAATCCCACAAACTGTTGTTCTCCAATGAGAACCAAGGGCACGCTCTGTCCACCAATTTCAAAAAATTTCTTCTGCATCTTGCCCGGTTTACCGACATTAAAGTCTAAAAAAGGAACATTGTTCTTTTTAAGCCATCGTTTGAGATGTTGGCAATGGGGACATCTTAATGTTGTGTAGATGACAACCCGGGCTGTTTTTATAGTTAATTCTGACATATCGAATAAAGTTGGTTCATCTAACAGTTCTGTAGTTTTGTTGCGATGCGTATTGGGGCATTAGCTGACATATCTGATCCTACTATATAAAGAGCAGCATAATAGCGAAAAAATTGAAGTTCAAGATGAACCTAATTCTTAAATACCAAATTGTTTTTCATGCACTATCGTCCTGTCAGGCGGGTTTCTGCTTCTCGATATTTTTCCGCAGTCTTATCTATTACCTGCTGGGGCAGTTCAGGACCGGGTGGTGTTTTGTTCCAGTCCAGGGTCTCAAGGTAGTCACGTACAAATTGTTTATCAAAGCTGGGAGGGCTGCTGCCAGGACGGTATGAGCTGGCCGGCCAGAAACGAGACGAATCCGGTGTCAGCACTTCATCGATGAGATGGATAGCCCCATCGGCATCTAACCCGAACTCAAACTTTGTATCAGCTATGATGATACCTCTTTCAAGTGCATAGTGTGCTGACTCGGTATAGATAGCTAGACTTAGATCTCGTACCTGTCTCGCAATATCGTCACCTAACAGATCTGCTGCTTGGCTAAAGTTGATATTTTCGTCGTGACCGCCTGCTTCAGCCTTGGTTGATGGCGTAAATATCGGCTCTGGCAGCTTATCGGCCTGTACAAGACCTTCAGGTAACTGGATACCGCAAATGCCACCGGTCTGTTGGTAATCCTTCCATCCCGATCCGATTAAATAACCTCTGACAATGGCCTCTACAGGGAGGGGGTTGAGCCTTCGTACCAGCATCCAACGATCACCTATGGCAGCACGCTGCAGAGGCTCTGTCACAATTTGATCAAGTGGGATATCCAGGAGATGGTTGGGTACCAGCGCCTTGGTCCGGTTGAACCAGAAGTTTGCTACCCGGGTCAATACCTCGCCCTTACCTGGTATAGGCTGAGGGAGGACGACATCGAATGCAGACAGGCGATCTGTCGTGATAATCAGCAAATGATCCCTATCCACTTCGTAGATATCGCGAACTTTGCCCCGATTGAGCAGGTTCAAGTCCAGATTGGATTCGAACAGGGTATTGTTAGTTTTTTTCATGTGACAGACCGACTGATGCAAAATACCATTATACCTAATGCTAGTGTGGTGTAACGAATAAAGGGCACATATCAGCGTGACGAGAAACTGTTAGCTGCAAGGCGTGTCTCGCAGAGAATGGCATGCCCTTTTCAAGAGACGCAACGCCGCAGATGACAGTTTCTCGTCACGCCCGAAGGGAGGCCCACAAATGTCCCAATCCTGCGTTGCAGTCCTTGTTAAGGGATGGGCCATTAACAGCGGGCTGCGCCTTGACTTGGAACATTTGTGGGCCTCTGATATGTACCCTTTATTCGTTACACCACACTAGAATAAGCCCCATATAAAAAAACAGGATATTCAATGAATGAGCAAACCCTGTATCTACAGGCCTTCAAGGGGAGTTTTACCTCAACTTTGCGATGGCATCATTTGGATGCCTTGTGGACAGTGTTAAAGGAGGATGCAGACGGTCATTGGTATATCTATGCAATAGGTGAACCACCGCCGATAGCAGTAGCAGATGCTGAAATGGTTGATAGTATCGACAAGCTGTGAAGAGATGAGCATGATGAGAAATACTGTGGCATCGTCTATGCCGATGATCTTACCCAACCCAGCTTCATCAAGATCTATGATCCCAATAATTTGGGTGTCTCCTGTGGATACAGTGATAATCCTCCCTTGCCTGGCTGGATCCTGAGTAAGATTCCTCCTGTTGACCTACCTGCTGTGGTGCTACCAAAAAATCGTCAGCGATGGTGGCAGAAACTGTGGGTTAAACCCTGATTATTTTCAGGGAATAGGAGGGCTAATCATGCTATGCTCAATAACCAAGCTAATTTGTAGGTATTTAGGTGGAGCATGACTGAAAGCGACGATAACAGTGTTGCCACCCCCATGAATGATCGCCTGGACATTACACGCGGTGTAATGAGCATGCTCGATAGTTGGGGATTGCACTCAGATGAGATGATGGCACTTCTGGATATGCCGGGCAAAGCCCGTCACTTTCCACAGTATCGGTATAATAAACCACTTCCGGACACCCCTGATATCATGAAACGGGTTGAGTATCTTATCCG
>JAHXHU010000012.1 GCA_025656375.1 Candidatus Thiodiazotropha sp. (ex Ustalcina ferruginea)
TTTGTTGATCAATGACTTGTCGCGATTTCATTGTATCAAAACAAGGGGGGGTTCAGGCCTTTCTCGTTAAGTATTTATGGGACAGCAGTGAGTGGAAATATCCCATGGATTGGCCTGTTTACCAGTGTTGATGGCCATCTGATTCCTTTACGCTATCGAAGTGAACCGTTACTACCTATATTGAATGAACTTGATGATCAACTTGATTGAGAATCCTCATGGTTGTGAGATGTATATCGAATATAGGAAAGCACCATGAGTAGGGTTGGAGAAATATTGAAGGTTAGCAGGTCACTCAAAGAGGGACCGGTGATATACCAATCGGAAGATTCTTTGCTTGATGAGGACCGGATTAAAAAGGATCTCACGCTTGCAGAGCTTAACCATGTTCTCAAGCTCTATCTGGCAAGAAAAAACACCCGTCTGAAAGATCTGTCCATATTGGGTCAATTCTCGGTTATCTTTAACGATAGGCGGTTTTCAGAATGGCGCACCTTTAGCAAGAGTGAGCAGAGTGATGCACTTTCGGAGTTTGTGATATTACCTGAGGTCTATAATGAACTGATCGAAAAAATTGCTGCTACTGCCGGGGATGCGCAGATAATAAGCGCTGTAGTTAAAGATGCATACCAGAATTCGATAGATAGTTTTTCACACGCGGCATTCACTCAGCATAAGTACGTCAGTAGGTTTCCCGGTTTTAAAATCATTCTCTATCTGGATCAAGTCCACAAAAATTCCATTTTAGTGGTTGTTGATAATGGGTTTGGAGAAAATGTAGACAAGCCAAAGAAATCATTTCTTGGTGAGGAAATGGACGATAGTATCGTGAATAGAATCACTGATTGGATATTTAGTAAATTCGAAAAAAAAGTGAAAAATATCGATCACAGGATTGCTTATACCGGCGGGCAAGGTATGGCATTAAAGAAGATTAAGATAGAATTGGATCTGGATGTCGAGTTGTACTATTTCTCGACAGGTGCAGTTTTTGAACTCAAGCTCAATAACTTTTTTTAACCAGATGATGCCTTTTTGTCTGTCATGCACCGTAATACCGATCAGCAACATTACCAACCAATGCTCTTTTTAATAAGAAGAGAAAATGCTGTTTGGAATGAATAAGGTGGTTAAAAAAAGAGCCTTTCACCTGCTGGGCAGCCTTACTTGGGACTACATCATTAGACCATTACAGTCGATCAAACGTGTTTACAGTAAACTCGGTTCATCAAGCCAAGCGCCTGGTCTGGCTTCAGACTCAGTACTGGAAGAAGAGCAAGCAGAGCTAGAAGTAAAAACACAGGCCCAAGAGGAGGTGCAGCCAAAGATAGAAATGGAAGCACCGGAACTCTGCTTGGAATCGATAGTGAAGCGCTTCAAATGTATTGTGTTTTCTGATACGGATAATGATACGGTTTCTGTCAAGAGTACATTACGGTTCGCAGGCATTTTCAACGAGCAAGATAAGCTGGTTGATGGATTGAATAACCTTACCCTATTTCATACAGGTGATCTGGTAGACAAGAAGCGTCCCGATCCTTCCGTTGTTGAATATTGGCAAAACCTTCAACGGGAAGCCGCGGCGAAGGATTGTCAGGTTAAATTGATCGTGGGCAATCATGAGCAAGAGATCTGGCAAAAGATTGCTACAGGGAAAAAATTGGCTTGGATGAGAGGAAGGTTCGACAGTTGAAAGGATTCATCGAGTCGCTCGATCTGTTTTATTTAGAGGGAACGGTGCTGTTTATACATGGTTATCCGACATTAGAGTTTCTACGGACATTGCAGCACTATCGGGAAGTGACTGGAAAGGCATTGAATTTCTTTAATGCAGATCACTACCGTAAAGCATTCAAAAGCTCAGAGGCGATGCGACAATACGCCTATGTAAGGGAGGGCAAACGAGCCAATTATCTGCTCTATGATGTCATGGATGCAGCTCGGTACTATAAAAAGCATGGGCGATCGATCAATGCGCTATTTATGGAACTGGAGATCCAGGTTGTTATCCACGGACACAGGCCTCAACGTTCAGGGGTGCAAGTGGACTACGAATTCAGGAAGTGGCTTCCAAACGTCAGAATGATAGGCAATGATACAAAAGTGAGATATAAGGGGTTAGGGGCCACAGTCTTTTCTTCAAAGTCTGATGGAACAATGGAGGTGCTGTTCATCAATTACGAAAAATAAATCAAAAAGACTAAGTAAAAGGGTCTCGGAATGCCTGGTATAGGACACTAGGACTTATGTGTGTTTTCTCCACCAGGGATGCTTGGCATTGATAAACTCCTCCCAGCGATCATCAAAAGTACCCAACATTTCGTAATACTGGCGAGTGCGCCAGCCAACCAGGCCACCGGCATACTCGAGGACTTCATGGTTGTTCTCGTTTTCCAACATCATTTCCAGTAGATGTTTCATGACTGATACGTCATTCAGGATTCCCAATAAGTCCTGAAGCCTTTTCATGTGCTGTATAAACTCATCCAAGCCTCTGAGAACAGGTATAAAAAACTCTGCAGCATAACGCAGTTTTTTACATTCAATGCGTAATTTGTGCATTTCCTGAGCTGACTCCTTATTGACATGGGTACCAGCTTCAAGCACACGCCGCTCTAAGCTATCCAACAGCTTGCGGGAAAAGGGGACGATGTTTGATGATAAGATTTTTCTGTGTTTTGCTTTTAAGTCTGCTTGCTCCCACTTCTTGCGATCAAGCCAATTAGGAAATTCAGCCTTGAAATGACTATATTGGTCGCTATCGAGCATAGTATTGACATTTTTATAGGCAAGTTCCCTGTGCTGACAGGCTAAGGCCGCGATATGTTCCTCTCCTCGCAATGGCAGTTTTCCATGCACTGCTCCAAGCCCCTCATCTATGAATACATCCAGATCGCGGGCCATGCCCACATGCCCAGTTGACTGGCCAGCGAACGCAGCTCTGACGACCAGTATTTGCTGACTTTACGTGGGATGGCAGTGCGGAAAGCAGACATTGCTGAACGCATACGCCGGAATGAGACGCGGGTTTGGTGTACCCCCTCTATATCATCCCAGGAGCGGGCAGACTGCTCCCATGCCAGGAGATAGTTGAAATTGTGCCTGAGAATGGCTTCAAAGGCTTCACTGACTGTTTGCTCAGGGTTGAGCGGAGCAGGCGTTTTAGTTTTTTTTGTCATTAGATCTGCTGGTCAAATGATACGATACCTGAAATTTGACTCTAGCAGAAAAAATCGTTTTGGTAGAAAAATGTGCCTTTAAAGTTAGCATAAATGTAATCGTCACAGCACCCATCGAAATGATGGCACCTCGATGTGTCTCGTTGACTAGCTACCGAGGCAAAGCAGAAATGACTATTTTTTAAGTTTGATCTTTAACTGGCCTTCTTCGACTCGAATATTCTCCACGCCTTCAGCAAAACCTGACCAGAAGCCTTTTTTATCACCAAATTCATTGATCAGGTCGATATTTTTTAGGCCCCCTAACCAGGCATTGGGAATTGGCACGCCCATAATGCTGACGCCCTTTAGAATCACAACCGGTTTCGCATCACGAAAGGCCATTTCAACACCTGCAGATACCCGTAGCGTTTTGCCTCCAAGGAGAGGGAAATCTTGATCGACCGGGACCAGTAGTCTGGCACTCACCAGGTCATCGCCCAGATCAACGGCAAGTTTTTTTGCCAGGTCATGATTGTTTGCCACCATGGCGTTGAGCTCTCGTTCACTGAAATTCACCTCACGTTTGGTGCCTGCCTCATTGTAACGTTCAGGTCTCAGCCATTTTTCGTCACTCTCCTTCGGTTTCTGCTCTGTTTCCGCAGCAGGTGAGGGTCCCGGTTGATAACCTAGTGTAGTGTCCTGAATAAAATATTCATTTATAATTCCCAGTGTTCCGGTTTATGGCAAAGGAAGGAAAAAATGAATTCAGCAG
>JAHXHU010000319.1 GCA_025656375.1 Candidatus Thiodiazotropha sp. (ex Ustalcina ferruginea)
GCCGCTACGCGACAGCGGATACCTGCCCGGGCCCTACGCCTGCCGGGGTCTACCAACCTTCGCTTCGCTCTCCAGGGTTGGTAGCGTTTGTTTTCAAATACACCAATATCGATAAGGCGGCGACCAAGAATTTTCAACATTGCGGCCTGCTGGCGTAGCTGGTCATGGGCAGACCGGGAAATCAGTTTCAGGGCATAGGTGGATTCGCTTAATGTCTCTTCCTTGATGTCATACCATGTGTAATAGGCAACAGTAAAAAGAAGTGTTACCGAGCTAACGACGAGAAACCAGTAGAGTCGCCATAGGGAGCTGTGGAACATAAAAAAACCTTGAAAATAGCCAGGGTATTCTAGTGCGCCTGTAGAATAGCCTGATGTTGAAGCCACTTCATTGATTTAGGATTCTTATGACTAAATCACAATCTATCAGTTTGTTAATAGAACTTATAGCTTATCGGCCACAAAAAAAAACAATTGAACCACCCCGGGTTTGTCGGAGGGTCTATTTCCTGAGAGGATAGACCAATGAATAGAGCAAGTAGATATTCCCCGGAGTTTAGAGAACGTGCCGTTCGGATGCTCCAGGGAAAGCGAGAAGGATTAAAAAGCGTGGCTTGACTCAAACTAAATACCCTCCAGAAAACCCGGGGCGGTTCATCCCTTCAAAAGGGTGATGATTACAATTCGTAATTATGTAAATTATGACTGATATTATGGTTTTTTATCACTACTAATGGTATGGACCTATCCCATAATTTCAACACGGTTATTGTAGTCTCCATCTTTCATATCAAACTATCCGGTTCTTCAAACCACACATCCTCCACCAACCCGGTCACATCCACTACATCACCGATAGCTATCAGGTTTTCAAAATCGACCTTCAGGCGTTCGCTCCTGACGGAGGATAGTCGAACCAGTCGATCGATGGCCTGTTCGATCTCGGCTTTAGGCGGTACATTGGGCTTGTTAAGGATAATTTTTACACAGCGGAAATCGTGTTCAAGCGCATTGCGCACGAACGCACGGCGTGAAGCTTTGTCTGTGATCTCGAAGTCCGCCAGGGATCGGATATCGAATGCAGGAGCGTCGCCGCGACGCTGTTTACTGAGATAGAGTGTGAGCTCACCCGAGCCTGACTCGGACACTTCCTGCATGAGCCGTTCCAAACGGCCATGTTTGGTGAATAGATCAAAGTCAAACTCGCCGTCAGTAACCTCGAAGTAGTCGATGAGCGGTGTGGGGGAGGCGGTGACACCGAGCCTGAAAGACCAGTCATTGGGAGATCTGCGATAGACGAATATCGGTAGAGTCGAGGAGCTCTCGACAAAGATCGATGAATAGAGACGCGAGGTGGCGGCACGAAGCGTGTGAGAGGTCTCCAGACACAGATCGGGCTGGCGTTTAGCTAAAAAGTTTGAAAAAGCATAGGCGAACTAACGACCTTTGGAGGCATCACTGATCTTAAATCGGAGTAGTCGGTCACCATCGGCCGCCCCGCTGACGATATCCGCGGGCACATTGCGAAAGGTACCCTGAATACGGGTCAGGCTTGAACTCCGTGATTCCAGTTTCGGAAAGGATATCGCAGCCTGGCGATCGCTCTCGAAGGCAATACCCGATTTGTTCATCATGACAGAGAGCCCATGTGTGGAAACGTCACGTGTTTCACCCTGATAGATCCGTCCGGCGATGCTGACTTCTACCTGCATCTGTCCCAGAAAACGGTCTTCACTGCGATTTTCCTGAATATAACGGATGGGCACCAACTGCGGGGGTGTCAGGGGTTGTTGATCTTCACAGCAGATGATCGAATCCTCAACAGTGGATGTTTCCGGGTTACAGACTCCTTTGCGCCAATCGCGAACCTGTTCCGTCACATCAATCAGGGCACCCACAATCGACAGCGTTTTGGCATCCATGAGCAGTTTTCTCACAAACTCGTTGCCTTGATCCGTCAAGGACCCCACTGCATCCTCAATCCGCATCTCAACGGGTCGACGAGCTACACGGGCGACAACCTTGAACACTCGAAAACTCGGTTGATCGATATATCTCACCAAAAGACGACACCAGTGTTTATGGTTCTTGCATTCGAGATCGGCTCTGACCTGAGGTGCTATGTGATCAGGGGAACGATATACAGCGATCAGGGTATCCGCTTTGCTGTCGCGAACCGCCAGACGCATAAGCAGTTTGATGCGTTTCGGTGTAACCAATGAACTGAAATCATACTTACCCTGTAAGTTTTCGAAGGCACGCAGGGAATGCTTATTGACCTGATTACCAAAGATAATGCGCAGTGGCGAGTCAATTTCCTGATCTTCAAACAGAAAGAAAGGCATGATAGATGTGGAACGCATATAGAAGCGTTCCGCCAACAGGGCTTGCGCGGTAAGCAGTGCATCTTCCGAATCGGTCTGCTCGGATATCGTTGCCTTGGATGAAGCGGCAATATGTTCGGAGATCACCATCAAGCCGTCCTTCGGCTCTTTCTCAATACACTGCAGCGCCAGAAGTGTGTCATTTAAAAGGCGGCGGATACGCACCACACGGTAATCCAGTTCGGGATGCAATAGTTGACGTCCGACTGATGGCATCACAGCGATACGCACCTGATCACTCTCGCGTACTTCAACTGGCATCTTCAAACGCAGTTGCATGCCCGACTGGGAGATGTCCCGGGTTTCAGCTGGATATGTCTGCCCATTCCAGAGCAGCTCCATGTTTAGAGATATCTTGAATCTATCGTATACGCGCTTTTCAAAATAGGAAAGGTCGATGGCCAGGTTGTTGGCAATCCAATTCGACTCGAAGGGGGAAGGCGTCGCTGTTGCCATTGTCGCTTGAGAACCGCTTTCATAAGCTTCCTGATCCCCGCAGACGGATATTTGCTCCGTTTCAATACTCTCGCCATTTAGCCGCTCCAGAATGGATTCATAAGTCCCTACGGTGAATACACCGGCATTGTTTTTGAGGCCCTCGAGAAACAGCTGATGGGCATCTGGATCCAACCATAGTGATCGACCCCGGTAGGAAAAGCGTTTACAGGAACCCTCGACACTCGCGCGTAGATCCAGGGAGTGTAAACATTCACTTTCGAGGCGCTGGCGTTCAATCCTTCGGAGAAACTCATCTGAAGCGTTCGATATCAGCCTGGTTTCTTTCTCCATGTCCGATTCTATTCTTTTCATTAACATCAGGAGAGGTCGTTTATTTAATGTTTATCCGGTTCAGCAGATTTATCGTCAAACGCGGTGTAATCTTTAGGGAACCGGAATCTCTAAAAACCCAGCAAAAACCGACAGTCGCAAATACTCGTTAGTCGATTACAATAATCGGGTATTCTCTAACGACCCTTTTGGGCAGCATCCGTGACCTCCATCTCCGGTTTATCCGCTCAACCACACAAATCGGCGCATATTGCACACCAAATTCATCATACCCATCCACCACCAGTTCACACACCTCATCCATCAATCCCTTATAACGCGCCACCTCTTGATCACTGCCGAAATCCTGGGTAAAAACAAAGTGCAGATTACCTTCTAGCGCATGTCCAAAGATCAGGGCTTCATGGTATGCATATTTGATAAACAGCGCCTGCAACTCGCGTACTGCAGCAGCCAGTTGGGGAACAGGAAAAGCGACATCCTCGATGATGACCGTCGTGGTGCCGATTGTGCGCATCGCGCATGATTTCATTAATACCAGTGCGTTCATAGCCCAAGTGCAGAAAACTATGGGCTGCACTCTCTAGAATACGCTGGCGACTCGCTTTCTTGTGTTGAAGTGTGTAAGGCATGGTTCCGTAGTTTATCCAAATTGTTATATCACTGCTGTCCCATAAATATTCATGAGAATAGCAGCCTGGATTGAAGTGGTGAAATATCGGGATCTGGTGGATCCCCGAATAACAGT
>JAHXHU010000442.1 GCA_025656375.1 Candidatus Thiodiazotropha sp. (ex Ustalcina ferruginea)
AAGCCGCTTCGCGACAACGGATACCTGCCCGGGCCCTACGCCTACCGGGGTCTACCAGCCTGCGCATTCGCTATCCATGGCCGGCAGCGTCAGTCGCTTGGGCGCTGTGTCAGCAATAGAGCGGATAGATGCAGATATCGATTTCCAAACCCAAACCGGAGATTGGTACAAACAGATTGCAGCGCTCGCTGGATCAAATTTACCCACTGAACAGGCCAGGATTATTTCGTTACCGCGTCATGCGCCTGTGTCTAATCGCTATGACCGAAATTATCCTTATTCTGCCGAGGTGTTGGAAAACCGACCCATCACGACCTTGGATGCTGTTGCAAAAATCCACCATCTTGCACTAGAGGTCGACACCAACTTGCTTACCTATAAACCTGGTGATGCATTAGGTGTACTGCTAAGAAACGACCCGGTATTGGTGAGTGAAATCCTATCTTTGAGTGGCCTGTCAGGGGAGCACTCAGTCAACTTTCAGGAAGAGCCAACCTCACTGACAAAGGCACTGACCGACAAACTGGAACTCACTCAGCTACACCCATCGGTTGTGACTAAATGGGCATCCTTAGCCGCCAACGCCAAACTGGATGACTTAATCAGCAACCGTGATGAATTACGTCTGTTTGCAAGCCAGCACCAGTTTATCGACCTTCTACTTAGCTATCCTGTACAGATTGATGCAGCCGGTCTGATTAACTTACTCCACCCCATTCAGCCGCGTCTCTACTCCATATCATCCAGTCAGGCGGTCTATGATGATGAAATCCATCTGACTGTTTCCACACTGCATTACCATGCACGCGGACGTGACTATATTGGCGGGGCATCGGGCCATCTTACTCAGCGCATCGGCGAAGGTGACTCCTTGTCAATCTATGTCGCAGAAAACCCCGGTTTCAGACTACCTAAGGACGACCAAACACCCATCATCATGATCGGTGCCGGTACGGGAATCGCCCCTTATCGTGCCTTTTTACAGGAGCGGGAGGTACAAGGCAGCAAGGGACAAAACTGGTTGGTATTGGGTAACCGGCACTTCCATCGTGATTTCCTCTATCAGACCGACTGGGTTAAATACCGTAAACAAGGGGTACTGAACAAAGTCAGCGTCGCTTTTTCCCGTGATAGTGCACAACGCCACTATGTACAGGATCAACTGCTGGCAGAGGGTGCGGAACTCTACCGTTGGCTACAAGATGGCGCTCATCTCTATGTCTGTGGCGGGATTGCGATGGAAAAGGCTGTCTGCCACACACTGCAGACCATCGCACGCACACAGGGCGGACTGGCACCCACTGCCACCCATGATTTCATTGAGGAACTGCGCTCCCAGGACCGATACCAGAGAGATGTCTACTAATGGATAATAAAACCAACCCAAATGAGCTTATCAAGGCCAACAGTCGTTTTCTGCGTGGCACTCTCAAACAGAGTATAGATGACCCGCTGACAGGTGCCCTTGCCGCGGATGATGCACAGATCAGCAAGTTTCACGGCTTTTATGAACAGGACGATCGTGACCAACGTCTGCAACGAACAGAGCACTTCCTCGAACCCTACTACAGCTTCATGCTACGTGCCCGTCTGCCCGGCGGCGTCTGTACGCCAAAACAGTGGCTGGCCATCGATTATGTTGGCCGTGAGTTGGGTAACGGCTCCATCCGTCTTACAACACGCCAGACTTTTCAGTATCACGGAATTCTAAAGAAGAATCTGAAATCGCTGATTCAACGCATCAATCAGGCCATGATCGATTCCATTGGCGGTTGCGGTGATGTCAATCGCAATGTTCTATGCAACCCAAATCCGGAGTGCTCAGCACTGCATGCAGAGGTCTATGGCTGGGTACGACGCATCAGTGAACACCTACTTCCCAAGACCAACGCCTACCATGAAATATGGTTGGATGGTAAGCCGGTTACCGGTAGCGAGTCTGAACCGATTTATGGCGATACCTATCTTCCACGCAAGTTCAAAACCGCCGTGGCCATTCCGCCACACAATGATGTAGACGTCTATACCAACGATCTTGGATTTATCGCCATCGTAGAGAATGGTCGACTTGAAGGATTCAATGTCCTGGCCGGTGGGGGCATGGGTGCAACCCATGATGATCCGACCACTTATCCACGTCTGGCTGATGAGCTAGGTTTCATCGCACCAGAACAGACATTGGCTGTTGCAGAAGCTATCGTAACCACCCAACGGGATTTCGGTAATCGTATCAGTCGTCGACATGCTCGCCTTAAATACACCATTGAACGCATGGGACTCGACGAGTTTGTAACTCAGGTAGAGACACGCTCGGGTGTTGAATTCAAATCATTTCGTCCTGTCCAATTTGACACACATGGTGACCGCTATGGCTGGGTAGAGAATCCTGATCACACATGGCATCTTACCCTCTACATAGAAAATGGCCGTATAGAAGATCGTCCAGATGCTGAACTGTTACAAGGTTTGCGCAAGATTGCTGAGATTCACCAAGGGGATTTTCGGATAACACCCAATCAAAATCTGGTGGTTGCCAATATATCGAAAGATCAGAAAAATGTTATCGAGGCAATTGCTCACCAGCATTCGCTTTTAGCGAGCACCTATCATCCAACCCGATTGGCAAGCATCGCTTGTGTCGCGTTACCGACCTGCCCTCAAGCGATGGCTGAAGCCGAGCGCTACTTTCCTGATCTACTCAGTAAAGTTGAACAGCTTGCTGAAAAACACGCTATCGAAGACAGCCCGATCGTGATTCGCATGACCGGTTGCCCTAACGGCTGTGCCAGACCCTATGTGGCAGAGGTTGGTCTTATTGGGAAAGGCCCCGGACGTTACAACCTTCATTTAGGTGGTGATGGCCGCGGCTTGCGATTGAATAGGCTCTACCGAAAAAATCTCAATGAGACAGAGCTGCTAAACACCCTCGATAAACTGCTTCAACAATATGCTGCCAATCGAAATCCTGAAGAGCGATTTGGGGATTATATAGTCCGTAGCAAACGGGTAAATCTGAGCACGACCTCTGTGGAAGACTACCATGAAACCGCTTGAACAAGATCCTTCACTGTTGTTTGAAGATGAGAAAAATCGAGACCGTTTGAATCAAAATCTCGAGGTTATGAGCGCTGAGCAGCGTATCGAGTGGGCACTGCACTATCTACCCGGCAACCATATCCTGACATCCAGTTTTGGTATTCAGGGAGCACTGATGCTTCACCTGGTCACACGTATCGCATCGGATATGCCTGTCATCCTGATAGATACCGGCTATATTTTCCCTGAGACCTACCAGTTTATCGATCAGTTGACAGATCGTCTTGATTTGAATCTGCATGTCTATCGTGCCGAGCAATCCCCTGCATGGCAAGAGAGCCGGTATGGACAGTTATGGACACAGGGTATATCAGGGATCGAGCACTACAACCAAATCAATAAAGTGGAACCCCTACAACGCGCACTTAAAGCGAGCGACACCGGATGCTGGTTTACGGGTCTGCGTCGACAACAATCGGCCAGTCAATCAACGCTTCCCGTGGTAAAGATTCAGGACGGCCGCTATAAAATACATCCGGTCGTCGACTGGAACAGACGCAAAGTCCATCGTTATCTTCAACAGCACCGTTTGCCTTATCACCCACTTTGGGAAAAAGGTTATGTCTCTGTCGGTGATACCCACACCTCCCATCCCATACAACCTGGAATGAGTGAGGAGGAGACACGCTTCTTTGGATTAAAGCGTGAGTGCGGCATTCACGAATAATTTCAATTTATAAACGATGACAAGAGAGTCTTTGATCTCATGATGGATTTCGGGACTTCCAAGTCCCCGAAATCGACTCGATCTTCGACAACCTGTTATGGCCCCGG
>JAHXHU010000430.1 GCA_025656375.1 Candidatus Thiodiazotropha sp. (ex Ustalcina ferruginea)
CACGCAAGGCACTCCTGGAAGAGGCTCAGCGGCGCATGACGCTTAGCGCAGGTGAGATCTACAACTACCCACGCGGCGATATACGCAAGCCCGAAAGTCACCATGAAAAGCAGGTACCTACCTATCAGAAACATATCTGGGGTGAAAAGGAGGCGGGTGGAACCAATGTCATGCATATCTCAGCCATCGCCTTCGACAAGCTGGGTATGCCGCCACTGGGCGAACGCTCCTACGCCTCTATCTCTGAAACGGTACAACACACCCTCTATAAATACCTGGCTCTCCCAGCAGTTGCTCTCGCCGGGCTGACCTTTGTGGTGAGGCGTAATACAAGTGACGATGAAGGAGGTGACTCATGAGCGAACACCAAGCCCTGAAACGCCCGATCATCACCCTGCCTTTTATGCTGCTTGCAGCGGTGGCGTTGGTCGGCCTCTATTTTCTTGCCATACGTTTCACCAGTGGGATGGGGTTTGTGACCAACCTCAACAGTGGTTATGCTTGGGGAGTTTGGGTTGTGTATGACGTGATTGTCGGCACAGCGCTGGCCTGTGGCGGTTATGCACTGGCCATTACTGTCTATGTGTTGAACAAAGGAGAATACCATCCACTGATCCGCCCTGCTCTGCTTGCCAGTCTGCTGGGTTATGCCCTGGGTGGTCTCGGAGCGTTCATAGACATGGGCCGCTGGTGGCAGTTCTACAATATATTCCTGCCTTGGCACATGAACTTCAATTCGGTGATGCTCGAGGTCGGACTCTGTGTCGCCACCTATATCCTGGTGCTGTTTATTGAGTTCTCACCAACGCTGCTGGAAAAGATTGGCGCTAAAGACATGCTGAAAACACTCAATAAAGTGCTCTTTTTCTTCATCGCTTTGGGTGTCCTACTACCCACCATGCATCAATCCTCGCTGGGATCGATGGTGATTGCCATGGGCCATAAAGTGCACCCTCTCTGGCAATCGCTGCATATCCAACCACTGCTGGCAGTAATGACGGCTCTGATTATGGGATTTGCTGTCGTGGTATTTGAGGCCTCGTTCACTGCCGTTGGGTTTCGACGCCCTTCTGAGACCCCACTACTGACCCGATTAAGCAAAGGTATTGTCGGCCTTATGGGGCTCTATCTGATTATTCGATTTGTTGAAATTATCCTACGAGGCAAGCTGGGACTGATCTTTGCCGGGGATCTCGGCAGTTGGATGTTTCTGCTGGAAACCACCCTGTTTATCTTCCCCCTGCTGGTGCTGCTGTCACCCAGCTTGCGACAACGTGGTCCCTATCTGCTTTATGCAGCCGTATCCATGCTCTTTGCCGGCACACTGTATCGTTTCAATGCGTTTCTGATCACCTATGATCCAGGCCCCGGCTACAGCTACTTTCCTTCCGTTTCGGAAATCATGGTAACCGCAGGCATTGTAGCCATTGAAATCATGGCCTACCTCTTCCTGGTAAAAAAATTCCCCGTGCTACACAGCGCAGATCCTGCGTAAGCAACACATTTGAGGAGATTCTGTTGTGACGACACGAATTACTGTTGACCCAATTACCCGCATCGAAGGCCACCTTCGAATCGATGTTGAGGTGGATGATGGCAAAGTGAGCAAGGCCTGGTCTTCCGGCCAGATGTGCAGGGGCATTGAAAAAATTCTGATTGGAAGGGACCCACGAGAGGCCTGGACCTACACACAACGCTTTTGCGGCGTCTGTACCACGGTACACGCCATCACCTCTGTCAGGGCGGTGGAGAATGCCTTGGACCTGGAGGTCCCGGTCAATGCTCAGTTGATTCGCAATATCATCCAGACCGCACATGCCATCCAGGACCATATTGTCCATTTCTACCACCTCTCCGCTGTCGATTGGGTCGATGTGGTTTCAGCATTGGATGCTGATCCGGTTGCAACCGCCAAGCTGGCGGAGAGTCTCTCTGACTGGCCATTGAACGGACCCCATGAGATGAAGGCAGTTCAGGAGCGACTGAAAACCTTCGTCGGCAGTGGCCAGCTCGGCCCCTTTGCCAGCGGCTACTGGGGACACCCGGCGATGAAACTGCCACCGGAGGTCAACCTGCTGGCTGTCGCTCACTATTTGCAGGCCCTCGATGTACAGAACTATGCCAACAAGATTGTCGCGATCCTGGGCGGCAAGACCCCTCACATCCAGAATGTGGCCGTGGGTGGAGTGAGCAACTCAATCAGTCACAGCGCCCCATCGGTGCTCAATATAGAACGCCTGATGCTGATAAAGGGCTTTATCGACAAGCTGGAGCCCTTCGTCAAGTCGACCTATCTGACAGACGTACCGGCGATCGGCGCTTTTTATCTCGACTGGGCTGGAATCGGTGGTGGTGTCATGAACTATCTGACCGTACCGGATTTTCCCCAGGACACCAGGGGCACCGTGTTTGACCTGCCCGGTGGTTATATTGAGAACGGGGATTTGGCTTCTCTAAAACCGATCACGACCTTTGACGATGCCTATTTTCGTGATGGGGTAGCAGAAAGCTCCAAACACGCATGGTATGAAGGCGATAAGGCACTGCATCCATGGGTAGGTGAGACTGAACCTCAATACACCGACTTCCAGGATGAGGGTAAATACTCCTGGGTCAAGGCACCGACCTTCTACAATAAACGCGCCGAGGTAGGGCCACTGGCGGATATCCTGGTCGGTGTGGCCAGTGGCAATGACCGCTACAAAAAGTATCTTGATCAGGCAATGGGTACCCTCAAGGCCGTTTCACAAAATCCCGATATTCCGCTGTCAGCCATTCACTCCACAATCGGCCGTCATGCTGCCCGCGCAGTTCGCTGTGCCGTGATGATGGATACCCTGAAAGACCAGTGGCAGAGACTGGTCGATAACATCGGTACCGGCGATACCGACACCTTCAATGCACCGGTCTTTCCGAAGGGTGAGATAAAAGGCGTTGGCTTCCATCAGGCGCCCCGCGGAACACTCTCTCACTGGGTGGTCATCGAAGACGGCAAGATCAAAAACTATCAGGCCGTTGTGCCCAGCACCTGGAATGCAGGCCCCCTTGACACTAACGGGGAGATCGGTCCCTATGAATCCTCTCTGCTTGACAATCCGGTTGCCGACCCGGAGAAACCTTTAGAAGTTCTGCGTACTGTTCACTCATTTGACCCCTGTATCGCTTGCGCCATCCATATGGTGGATACAGAGCAGAAAGAGATAGTCAGAGTCAAGGCGTTATAAGCAAGAACAGGGAGGTCATCCACTCATGGAAAACGGAGCGAAAAAGACCCTGATCATCGGCATGGGCAATGTCCTGATGCAAGACGAGGGTGTTGGTGTGCGTGCTGTGGAGGAACTGGTAAACCGTTACCATATCCCCTTCGGTGTCGAGGTCGTCGATGGTGGCACGACCGGTATGGAGCTGTTTGAACCCATGCGCCAGGCAGATACCCTGATCATTGCTGATGCAGTCAATACCGGTGCCCCTTACGGCACCCTGGTACGTATTACCCATGATGAAATACCCGCCTTTTTCCAGACCAAGCTCTCCAATCACCAACTCGGCGTCTCAGATCTGCTTGCCTTGCTAACCTTGAAGGGTGAGATACCGGATCAGGTCACCATTATCGGTATGGTGCCACACTCCCTGGAGAACAGACTGGGACTGACTGCGGAAGCCGAACAGGGATTGGAACAGATGGTTGAGATGCTGGTACAAGAGCTGGCAACACTTGGGATTTCTTTACGGCAACGCACTCAATCACACACTGGGCACTGGAAAAGAGAAGCTGAACAAGAGAGTCTTTGATCTCATGATGGATTTCGGGACTTCCAAGTCCCCGAAATCGACTCGATCTTCGACAACCTGTTATGGCCCCGGA
>JAHXHU010000281.1 GCA_025656375.1 Candidatus Thiodiazotropha sp. (ex Ustalcina ferruginea)
GGACTTCTTCATTGTAGATTCTCCTTTTCGTAATCATAATTGGAAAATTCTACTTTTGAACCCCGTTATTTTTTGGGGGGATTACCAATCGTCGGGAAGATATTCAACCAGTGTTTCGTGAAAAACATCATTCAGAATTCGCTTGGCACCAACACAGTCTCCATCCCTATACCCTACTTTTAGATTTTTGTTAATGACTTTCTTTGCCCAGGAGAGATCGTGGAAGTTGCTGAATCTTTTCCAAACTTCGGCTATCGGTGCATTAACAACGATTGATTGATCAGTTGATGGCATGACATATTCTCCAAAGGTCAATTCATTATTATTTAATTAAGCTTTGCCGATGAGGCATTACAGCTTGGATGCCTAACAGGATAGGACAACTTTATCAAATGGTCTTCTCAATAGTGATGAGCTTAGAGAACACCTAAACACTATGTAGAATTGACATCCCGATTGTTGAATTGAAGCATTTTTTTAAATATTAAAAACTCAACCGGATTGGTAACCAGATAGTCCGGAGCATCCATACAATATGCTGTACCACAATAGCGCAACACACTATCGGTAATTGTATTAAAAAAGAGACACTTCCATAGGCCTGGACTGCTTGAAGCCAGGACAACTCTAGCTATCCTGCTGTTATATCTATCAATAAATTTAGTGGCATGTTCATTGCAACAATGGCAACACGAAGAGCTGTGTATTTATTTCGTGTCAAAAACGATACAGGTCGGAAGACACATTCGGCCTTGAATGGTCGTCAATACATTAAAATCCAAGACTGGAAGTCCGCACAAATCCTCGTATTAATGTTTCAAAACACCTTAAGTTAGTTATTATTCAACACCTATGCAATAGCTGAGTGTAGTGGGTAATCAGGTATAATTATTTGATTGATCGCAATCAAGCTGCCACATGATTTGAAATCCCTATTCGTATTTGCGTTCATTTGCGGACAAATCCCATGAACCTGTGATTGCTGCCTATGCTGAAATGACCTCATCATTCGATGAGCGCTTCTTTTGACCAAACCCTTTGAATCCAGACTGTAAGCGGCTACGTACCATATTACGAGAATGGTATGTCCAGCTCAGCTGAGTGAATCGCAAATTGTCAATCTCAGCGTAATACTCATAGTGAGAAATACCTATACACAGTAAGCCTGAATGGGAAGCCAATCCATATAGTTCAAGCTCTGGGGAGTTAAATCGAATCATTATATGAGACGCAAGCCGATGATCAGTCTTCTACCCTCAAGCAAGTCCTGGTTTGAAATAGAAAAGAACATAAAAATCAATCATCATGAAATAGAAGCCCTGCTACAGTCACTGATTGTGATGGCCTGGATGGTGGAAACACGTGACCCCTATACTGGGGGGCATCTTTGGCGGGTATCCCAATACTGTCGACTACTCGCTGAAGCCCTGGGCCTGGAAAAGTCAGAAGTGGCACGTATAGCATTAGGTGGATTTCTTCATGATCTTGGCAAGATCAGTGTACCTGATGCCACGTTAAAGAAACCGGCAAGACTTTCCGACCAGGAGTACGAATCAATTAAAAACCATCCGGAAGTCGGTACCCGAATCGTTGTAGGTCATCCATTGGCTGCACTGGTGAAGAGTGCCATTCTTCATCATCATGAACGTCCGGACGGTGCCGGTTATCCCTATGGATTAGATGATGGCAATCTGTCGGTGGATTCACGGATTGTCAGCATATGCGACGCCTTTGATGCCATGACCAGTACTCGGCCTTATCGACTTGGCATGTCACTGGATCAGGCTTTGAAGGGAATCAAGATGAACCTGCATACCCAGTTCGATGGAAATTTCGGCCATATCTTCATCGAACTGGGACAATCCGGCCGTTTAAATCATATCCTCGGACATACTGATTTAGGTATCCCCTTACAGACTTGTTTAACCTGTGGACCAACAATGGTTGTACGGCGCAATCAGAAGACAGGCGATCATACCTATTGCCACAATTGTGCAGCAGAAGCAGTCATTGAAAAATCAAACAACAAAATCGAAATCATACCAACGGGTCTAAAAGGTTCATCGAAAGCCCTCCAACCCAATGTTGATTTTGATCTCATCGGTGAATTTGTCACCACATCCGCTTCGGCGCTTATTGTGCAATAGGGATAAGCCAGATGGTAACATCCATGGAATACGTAAGGTTTGTCATTGCTGGTCTTATCGGCGGCTTACTGTTCGGGCAGGTAGAGGCGAGGACATTTAAAGGTGGTTTTGATGTAACCGATGCACAGGTACCGATCGAGAATATATTGCCTGGTGGACCGCCTAAAGATGGCATTCCATCGATCGATAAACCTCGCTTTGTAGCGGCTAACAAGGCCAAATTTCTAGATCCCGAAGATCGTGTTCTCGGTTTAGCGTACAACGGACTCGTCAAAGCCTATCCTATTTCCATCATGAACTGGCATGAGATTGTCAATGATCGCTTTGGTAATGAACGAGTGACTGTCACCTTCTGCCCACTATGCGGCACAGGTATCGCATTCAAGGCGAAGTTGGATAGCAAGCCCCTATTGTTCGGTGTCTCCGGGTTGCTCTACAACAGTGATATGCTGCTGTATGACAGAACGACAGAATCGCTGTGGTCGCAGATAAAAAGAGAGGCAATCAGTGGTAAATACAAAGGGAGACGCCTCACCCCCATCCCTTTACAGCACACGACCTGGTCAGATTGGCAACAGCAATATCCTGCAACAAAGGTATTATCACAAGACACCGGCTTTTCACGCAATTACCAACGCTCACCCTATCAAGGTTACGAGACAAGTCGCTCAATCTATTTTCCCGTAGAATTTGCCTCTAAAGGTTATCATCCGAAAGAACGGGTATTGGGACTGGAGATCGAAGGTGTGAGTAAAGCCTACCCCTTTGCGGAATTATCCAAAACAACCGGGTTGATCAAAGAGAATGTCGCTGGTAAAGAGGTCGTAATTCACTACGATGTCGACAATCAATCCGCTAGTGCAAGTGATAGTAACGGCAACACAATACACTCTGTGATCGCCTTCTGGTTCGCATGGTATACATTTTACCCTGATACAGAGCTGTTCCAGGTTGAATGAAGAATCCTATCGAAACATGCGCCACTACAAGGTGGATGCCGTATTCAGGACATAAGTCGTCTGCTTTCTACCCAGATAAAAGAAGTGCATGCCGATTTTTTTGCCCAGTCTGAGGGTAGTGCTCCAATCCGGATTGACATAATCAGCGTGATACCAAAGGGCACCATCGGTAGGATCATTGGAATGACCCATATAGATTTCATAGGCCAGCTGCAAAGACTTTAACCAGGCGGTACGATTTGTTGGCTGATCAGACCGTCCATCACACCACCAGGAAAATTGGCAACGATTTCGTTTTCTCTCGCCTCCCTGTCTGACAACATGACAGATCGAATTAGGATATCGGGTGTGTCCAACACGATTCATGACCACATGCCCAACTGCCTGCTGTCCCTGTTCTGATTCACTCCGTGCTTCAAAATAGATATTCAACGCCAGACAATGGATCTCCTCTGATACCTCTACTGCTTGATGGGTTGTACGACAAATATTGCCAGGGTTTTGAGTCTGTATTTTCTACCCTGCTACTGGCTGTCTGATTGTTATTTTGTTGAAGGATAGAGCGCTCATCAGCAGAGCCATCGCTTGTCATGCCGTAACCAAGCGCCACTACCAACAGGTAAACCAAGTGATATTGATGAGTTTTCCTGATGCTCTCTCTTTTCATTGTGTACGCCCAGCATGGGTATGAACTAATGAGGTGAAAGTCCTCTGTAGGAAGGTCACCATCCTTAGCGATTTCAAGCTATTA
>JAHXHU010000416.1 GCA_025656375.1 Candidatus Thiodiazotropha sp. (ex Ustalcina ferruginea)
CCCTTGCCATTCGCTAGTAGTTATCATCTAATAGCTTGAAATCGCTAAGGATGGTGACCTTCCTACAGAGGACTTTCACCTCATTAGTTCTACCCATGCTGGGCGTACACAAGTAAAATTGAGTGACTAGTGTAATGTCCAATAGATCAGCCACTGCACTCCTGCTTTGCCTGCTGACCAGCCTAACGGCCGGTGCCGCCACTCAGCACTATCAACTACACAGGCCCCCGCAAATGGAGCAAAAACTCAACGCTGCCTATCTTGCCAAGGGCATTGCCTATCAGCCTCGTACTGAGCATTTTAACGAGGACGGAACACCCCGTTACATCAACCGCCTCATCCTTGAAGACTCCCCGTATCTGTTGCAGCACGCACACAATCCGGTTGACTGGTACTCCTGGTCAGAGGCGGCATTTGAACGGGCAAAACGAGAGAACAAACCGGTTTTTCTATCTATCGGCTACTCTACCTGTCACTGGTGCCATGTGATGGAGCGGGAGAGTTTCGAAGATCCCGCCATTGCCGCCGTATTGAATGAACACTTTGTTGCCATCAAGGTCGATCGTGAGAGCCACCCTGATGTCGACCAGATTTACATGACCGCAGTGATGCTTCTCACCGGCCATGGCGGTTGGCCAATGTCGAGTTTCCTCACACCTCAGGGCAAACCCTTCTTCGGTGGCACCTACTACACACCCGCTCAGTTCACTTCACTGTTGCAACAGATAAAACAGCTTTGGAATGAACCTCAGGCCGACGTGGAGAAACAAGCCGAACGAGTGGCGGACGCAGTAGCCGCCAGTAACAATCTTGACGGTCAGGCGAAGACCCTGGATCAAGGTGTTGTCGGCAAGGCAGTCGAGACCATGCATCGCTCCTTCGACGAAATTCAGGGTGGCTTTGGTCAAGCCCCAAAATTCCCTCGTGAACCCTGGTTATATCTACTTCTCGACCAGGCTGAACGTCTCAGTGATCAACAGGCCCTGGAGATGCTCGAAGTGACCCTTGACCAGATGGCTCGCGGCGGTATCTATGATCAAGTTGGTGGTGGCTTTCACCGCTATTCCACCGATTATGAGTGGTTGGTTCCTCACTTTGAGAAGATGCTCTACAACCAGGCCCATCTAAGCCGAATCTACCTGGGGGCCTGGCGTCTTACCGGTCTGGAGCAGTTTCGCCGGGTGGTAACCCAAACCCTTGATTATGTACTGCGTGAAATGACCCTGCCTGAGGGTGGCTTCTATTCTGCTACCGATGCCGATAGCGAAGGTGAAGAGGGCCTTTTCTTTACCTGGACACAGGCGGAGATAACCGCCGCATTAAAAAAAGAGGATGCAAAGCTGGCCAACTCCCTGTATGGCGTCTCACCGAAAGGCAACTTCGAAGGGCGTAACATCCTGCATCTGGAACAGGGATTGGAGGCCTCTGCAAAACAGCACAAGATGGCAGTGGCCTCCCTGCGTGAACAGGTGGATCATATCAACAGCAGTCTATTGCAGGTTCGCAATCGACGTATCCCTCCCTTGCGTGATGACAAGATTGTCACCGCCTGGAACGGCATGATGATCACAGCTTTCGCCCAAGCTACTGATATCCTCAATGAACCCGCCTATCGACAGGCAGCGGAAAAGGCAGCTGAATTTATATGGTTGCATAATCGACAGAATGAAGGGCAACTCTGGCGGGTCCATCTCGATGGCCAGTCATCCATCACCGCGACCCAGGAGGATTACGCCTACCTTGCCGAGGCGCTGCTCTATCTCTATGACCTGAGTGGGGATTCAAAATGGTTACAACGGGCTGAGGAGCTGGCTAATGCGCTGATCAAGCGTTTTCTAGACAAAGACAGCGATGGCTTCTTTATGAACGAAGCTGACAGCAGCATCACCGCAATGGGCCGTCCCAAGGATGAAGGTTCAGACAATGCCATGCCTTCTGGCAGCTCAGTCGCCATACATGTCCTGCAACGACTTTGGCAACGTACCGGTAACATAGAGTATCGCAACCTGACAGATGCCCTGATAGCCCGTTTCGCCCCTTCCATCGAGCATAACCCTAACAGTTATGCCTACCTGCTCAGTGCGGTTGCCAGCCACCACCATGGTGAGTTGGGATCGCGGGCCTATGCAGCTCAAGGTGGTATCCGCATCGAAGGCAATCTGAAACAGACTTCATCTCAGAGCTTATTGAGCATCGAGATCGATATCCCCCAAGGATGGCACATCAACTCCAACCAGCCCCTTGATAAGGATCTGATCGCCACCCGGTTGAGCCTACCGGAGCAGGTTACCGGCTGGAAGATAGGCCCGGTTACCTATCCTAAAAGTGAACAGCAAACGCTTGCCTTTCAGGATGCACCGCTGTCTGTCTTTACCGGGAAATTGCTTTTACAGGCCATTGTCACGGAAGAAGAGAAAAGCCCACCCGCTTCATCATCCCTACCCGTCAGCGTCCGCCTGCAGGCGTGTAACGACCAGGTCTGTCTGGCACCAGAACTTGTTACGTTAAGAGTTGTTAAATAGACGTTGGCACTCTTGACAGGAACGCACCAGGCTATCTTCGATCGAGACACCGGAGAACCAATTCCCGGTGAGGGCCAGGGGTTGCCCCTGCAAGGTTTTGTCGATCCAGGTAATTCGCTCAGCATGCCCCAAGCGTAAGGCTGGCAATCGGTTGTGGCAACTCACGGTTGACCGGATGGCTGTCTCACTGACACCCAATACCTGTACTATCCGCGCCAGACGCCCTGCTTTATCCAGTCGGCCAGGACGGAAGTGAAAGGTGAAGGCACGATAGTGCTCATCCGCTACCAGGTCTCTCGAAACCACCGAGAAGAAATCGTCGTCAACACCAATGATACCCGCCAGTAAAGGCAGTTTGACCTGATCTGCCTGTAGCAACACGGCTTGACTCTCGATTTCCGCCATCTCGATCTCGTGTAAACGAGCTGTCAACTCCGGCATTGACCCGGCTAATATTTTCGCAGCCACATCAGGTGCCACGGCAAGGGCAACCTTTGTTGCCTCGATTACCTCTCCCTCATCCAGCATGACATTGTAGTGACCTTTATCCCTTTGTATGTCGATAACCGGGATTTGCAGACGAATATCCAGTCCGGCTGCAATCCCTTCTACGAATGTCTGCAATCCCTCAGGACCGGTGTAGCTGCGGACAATCTCTTTACGCCTGGGTTTTTTTCGAAACAGGGCATCGGCAGGAAAAGCTGAGGCAGGCTGGCAAACAACCGCATCCAGGGCAGGACCCAGGACCTGTTGATAGTTACGCCGTCCAATGATGCGGCCAAAATACGCCTCCACAGAATGACCCGCTTTTTTAGTCATCCATAGACGTGGCAGCACACCGAGCAGTTCCAGAAAATTCAGACAAGATGGGATGGAGACGAGTTTCTCTCCCTGCTGCAACCAATAGCGCAGTTTCTGTTTTGGTTCCAGGCTTTCGAGCTGTCCTGTCTCTTCTAACAGCTGTATTAGATTTCCATAGCTGTTGTAACAGGTGTGGCTACCCAGTTCTGCCCAGAAACGTCCCTTTTCGGTTTCGAACCGATGGCTTTTGATTGCACCACCGATATGATTGCCGGCCTCAAGAATCAGCGGTTTGATACCCTGGCGTTTTGCCATCCGGGCCATCCCCAGACCGCTGATACCCGCACCTATCACCAACAGATCCACGACTCCATCGCTCATCGTTCCACCTTAACTAAGCTCCATCGTCCTGAGACTTCAACCATACCAGCCGCAAGATACCCAATCGGGTAGCCGGGGGTCTCTAACCCCCAGCCCCCACAACACCCTGCATGCGGCTCCGCACAGGGCGTTTCACTTGGAATGGTGAA
>JAHXHU010000406.1 GCA_025656375.1 Candidatus Thiodiazotropha sp. (ex Ustalcina ferruginea)
CCTCTGGCGCAAGGCACGGCGGGTCTACAGTCTCGCCTCACGGCTGCCGGGGACTAACCGCCTCGGCTTTCAGCCTTCCATGGCGCTCAGAGGCCGATAGATTTGCCTGGGTTCATTCACTGCATCTGAGTAGCGCAGCCAGCTCTCCAGCTTGAGGCGTTGCGGCCCTTCTATTTCAACCTCAATACTCTGTATCGGGCTCACCGGCCATACCGCCTGTCCTACCGGCTTATCCTGCTCCTGCAGGTGTGCAATTTCTCCCTCCACGCTCGGCAATTGGCGATACCTTGCCAAAGGCGGCAGCTCAGGCATACGCGAAACGTACAGAATGATCTCAATACCGTTTTCATACCTGGCAGGTCGGCTGAGTCGAACCAGTCGCTCGCCCCCTCCTTCCGGCATCAGATTCCAGCTGTCGTCAGGACCTGTCTGTAAGGTTGTTTCAATAAACAGAGATGAACCATTAGAGAGCTCAACCAACAACTCATCTGCAAGCAACAGATCATCCAGCTTCCGCAGCCGCAGCCCCTCCCGTGCCGGCAACCTGATTAAGGTAGTATTGCCAGGTTTCAGGTGAATGCCATGCAACCCCTCACCATGATGATAACGGGGTGCCTCTCCTGACAACCAATAGGGAGCACCTTCCAGGTTGTCCCAATAGCGAAAAGGTGTCACTCCATCACTACGAAGCAGTCTTTGTTGATCGAACGCCATCGACGAGACGGTGAGACAACTCAAGCCTATCGCCAAGATTAATCGCCAAACCGACATCAACGCCCTGCTCCCGACATACAGGCAACCAGACCTGTCAATAGGGTGTTGCTGGTAAGCAGCTCCTTGCGGGCTTTCGCGTTCAGCTCGATATGTACGAACCCAGGGTGGGCATAGCGCCGAAGTCTGCTGCCGACCTGATTTGTGGTCGCACCCAGCTCTCTGACATCTCGTGGAAAGAGTCTGACCGGGCCATCAAAAACCGAACCCAGACAGGTGGTCAACTCATGCACTGTGCGGGATGGATGGCTGGTTCCGTCACTGATGATGACATCACTGTTGCGCCCAGTTTCTGTGCGACGCTTCGCCGCATCGTAACCATGCAGTTGTACAACCTGACTATCGGCTGATATCAAAGCTGCCGCCTCCGCCAGAACGGCAAAATAGTTGTTGTCATTATGGGCCAAATCAGCTGATACCCCCCCAGCATCAACCTCTTCAAAATAGCGAGGAACAGTATTCCAGGCCAGCCCACGAAAATCGCCAAGCTGCATCAATCGAAGCCCGAGCTCTCCTGTGTGGCGATCGTGAAAACGATGTGGTATCTGCAACAGGGTCCGGTTTCTCCCTGCAGTTCGAAACATAAAAATCCCACGCCCCTCACAGCGGGACGGTTGTTCTTTGAGGATCACAATATCCTCCCCATCCAATTCCGCTGACAGCCAATCAAATCCCAGTGACGCCCATTGCTTGCTTAATGCTTCCTCATAGTTCTTATTACACAGCATAACGGTAAACAGTTTACGCACCTGCAACAACTCTCTGTCTGTTGGTATCAGATAGCGCTCAGAGGGTGGCGTGGTGAATAGCGCCGGGATCGAGCAGGCTCCACCTGCATCCACCTTTTGTGTGGCATAGAGCATACTCAACCCTGTCAGAAAAATAGCTACTACTCTCATATCCGCTCTACAAAAAAATGAGTTTGCCGAGCATCACCAGGTTGTAACCGATACAGTGATAAGTAACCGTTAACCTGCTGCTCCGGTTGGATTCGAATACGGTAGCGACCGGGTACAAGATCCTCTCCCAATGGCAGGAAAAATCGTGCACCACCATCGGCCTGTTGCGATTTAGTCCCCAGCACCGGCACCTTTTGCTCATCGGGAATACGCAAGTCGTAAAACCGCTCGGTAAAAGACCATTCACGATACGGGCCTATGGGGCGCTCCAATGCCTCCACCTTGACGCTAATACCTGCCCGCGGTACCAAACCCGTACTGAAGAACTGTCCGGTCAACACCTCTTTCGAAGGTGTTTGCTTGTGATAAAGGAAATCCATGCCACCGGCTTCCAGTTTGTTGGCAAATCGACGTAACAGCAGTTGTTCACCGCTACCTGCATAGTTGATATACCAATCGATTCCCGGTGTTGATTGTAGACGCAGGCGGTGTACCCCAGAATCAAGAGATGGCAGGCGAAATTGGCCCTGTTTACCCGCGAGGGTTACTTGATGAAACAGCTGACCATCCAGATAGACCGACACTTTTTCCCCTCGCTGCTCGGCTTTCAGATAGATCAATGTGGGTTGTAACACGGCTTGACCGTAGGGCGAACGTAGTTTCAATTGCTCCTCCACACCGCCACGCAATGGCTGATAGAGAGTCGCCAAGGTCTCATCGCGAACGGCCAGTTGAGAGGTTCGTGGTATCAGTAGATGTCGCCCACGCCAGCGGCCCTCAGGACGAAATTCCTGCCAGTCGTAACGACCGGCGACGACATCGGGATCGTCTGTCGGCGGTCTCCGTTGTACGATCAATGCTGCCGCACGCAAACCATTCACCAGTTGCTGTACCGCTTCGGGTTCTAATACAAACCAAGCGGGCTGAAAACCCGTCTCCTGAGGATCACGATAATAGTCCTCAGGTACCCGCACCTTTCTGGCCAGTTCCATCGGCCGTGTATAGGCATTGGCCCAGACGGGTAACTGACTTCTGACCTCAATTACAGCTACATTTGGGGGGAGTTTAAAATGAAAGCTGATCGGTTCTGAAAGTTGTTCACTGGGATCTTCCCCGACCAGCCGATCATACAATGAGGGGATGAGTTGCAAGTCAAACTCCCCCTGTCTGAGAACCTTCCCATCATCACCCAGTAGCAGATATTGGGTCTTATGCTTAACCCCATCGACCGCATCAATCCCAGTGATCATTGCGCGCAGATCGAGGCGAAAGGGGGTCGCGCTTGAGCCACTGTGTGCGACACTGAAACGGATAGACCGCTCCTTATCGAGGGCGTAGATGCGTAGATAACTCGAGTCTGGGGTGATCTCCTGCCAACCCTCCTCCTGTTCTCTATGGACACGCATTACCTGTGGATCGGAACAGATGATCTCCAACAGACCGCCATCGTACACCTGACTATAGGATTCATGATCTGGGGTCCAAACAAAAGTTGATGCCGAGCGCTTATCCACACCAGGTCCATACCAACGAACCGATATCGACTCCTGTTGCGGCATCTGCTCCCGAATGACTGGGGTAAAGTCCAGCCGAATCCGTGCCCGCCCTTCAGGAAGAGGTACCGTAGCCCGATGCCGACCATCCATGTAGAGACCTGCCGGTAGGATCTGTTCATCCAAAGGTTCACCTAAATCACCCTGTCGGACGAAAAGCTTACGTACTTGAAAATCCCTCTCCTGCACCCCGGATGGCCCAAGGGGATTCCAGCGATTACGCATCAAATTACGACGTTCTTGTGGAACTAACAGGTCTGGACTAAATACCGAACCGAGGGCAATGCGGTCACGTTGGTACCGGGTCAGCTGATTCCAGGCGGCATCCAGGCGATGCTCCGAGTATTGTTCCGGCTCATAGCTACGTACCATGACTTCCTGTAACAAAGGATCCATACTTCGCACTTTTAGCAGGAGCCTGGCTGCCGAACGAACTAATGGCATTATATGTACACGGCTGTCAGTGGGTACCTGGTCAGCTTTTAAAAAGGCATTCTCAAGAGAGTCTTTGATCTCATGATGGATTTCGGGACTTCCAAGTCCCCGAAATCGACTCGATCTTCGACAACCTGTTATGGCCCCGGAC
>JAHXHU010000205.1 GCA_025656375.1 Candidatus Thiodiazotropha sp. (ex Ustalcina ferruginea)
CCACCTCATCCTCGGTGAAATGGGGGTCGCCGATATAATTCAGCAGAACCCCATCACGATCAGTCAACATGATGGCGTGGCCCGAGCCTGCCAACTGCTGGTATAGATTGGTCATTTCCAGTCGGGCTATATCCAGTAACCGGCAATACTGATGAAGCCGTTCATTGAGATCGGATTGTTCGATGATGACCGGATCTGGCGTCTCACCGGGATCGAGCCCAAGGTCATCCTTACAACGCCTCCACGAGCGAAGTGTCAGGTCATCGATTGTCGTGCTGACAGGTTGGTTCCCTTCCAAAGCCGTTCGCACGAATTCGGCATGACCGGGATTCTCCTGTTGCAGGATCGTTTGTTCCACAATCGTCTCCTCCGTAGTAAGGGTTTACTGTGTTAAACTCTCAGTACAATCCTCACATTTGTAATTAGATATTGAGGTACCATTTATTATTATGACAACAAGTCTATGACAAGATCTCGATTATGACAAATAATACACCCTGTCCAGTCAACCTAACTTATTGTCAACCATGAAAATATTACAGCCATTGGTGATGGGGATTCTGAATCTGACTCCGGATAGCTTTTCCGATGGAGGGCGCTATGGCTCAGTGACAGCCGCTGTTGAACGAGGGCTGGAAATGGTACAGGAAGGGGCGGATATCATTGATATTGGTGGGGAGTCTACCCAACCTGAGGCTTCAAGGGTAAATGCATCAGAACAGCTCAGACGGGTACTCGAGACCATTGAACAGTTAAGGGAGCGGTTGCCCCGGAATTTTTTAATCAGTATTGATACCACAATGAGTGAGGTGGCTTTCCAGGCAATCAATAGTGGGGCGACCATGATCAACGATATTTCTGCCGGTCGCGACGATCAGGAGATGCTGACTGTTGCGGCAACTGCAGGTGTACCGTTTGTATTGATGCATATGCAAGGGTCACCTGAATCCATGCAGCGGGTGCCATCCTATCAGGATGTGGTCGCAGAGGTGATGGGCTTTCTGCAGGAACGGGTTGATGTTGCACTTGAGGCAGGGGTAAAGCATGAGAACCTGATACTGGATCCCGGGATTGGATTTGGCAAGGGGCGGGAGCATAACCTGCAGTTATTGGGTTCACTGCAACGGATGGTGGAAATGGGTTACCCGCTTCTCCTCGGCGTCAGCCGGAAGCGTTTCATGGGTTCGATCTGCGAGATTGAACGGCCAGCACAGCTATTGCCCGCCACCTGCGCCTCTACCGCCCTGGGTGTGATGGCACGGGTTCGTATTTTCCGGGTACACGATGTCTGGCAGAATCGCCAGGCCGCCGATGTGGCCTGGGCGATCCGGTCTGTATCGATATAGGGAAATGGGTAAGAACGAACAAACAGCGGCTTTATTCAGATGATCAGTTTAAGTGTCCGCAAATGAACGCGAATCAACGCAAATGTTTTATTATTTACTTTATAACTCAAGTTTCAGTCCGGCGTTGGCATTCTCTGTTATGCGAACGATTGGAGGCATCTTTCTCAGTCTGGATGATGAACCTGACATGAACTTTTTCGCATTCTTTGATTGATGATGGTCAAAATGCCACGCGAGTGGAAATCGTTATGCGTATTTGCGTTAATTCGCGTTCATTTGCGGACAAATCCCCTGAACGGGTGAGATGATTCGTATGATCTACCCACCTTCTCGGGAGAAAAGCCTGAAATTCTAAAGGCTGATTCTCATGCCATTCCTTACTCACCAGGCGCTATCCGGATGGCGCAGAATTTGAATTCGGGTATCTTGGCGTACGGGTCGAGGGCCTCGTTGGTGAGCAGGTTGGCCGCTGCCTCTTGATAGCAAAAGGGGAGGAAGACCTGCCCCGGCTGCAATCCGCTGTCGGCCCGGGCGAATGCAGTGACTTCGCCACGTCGTGATTGCAGTTGGATCGGGTCGCCTGGCTGGACATTGATCCGGGTGAGCTCTCCCGGATGGAGACTGGCGACCGGTATCGGTTCGATGAGGTCGAGTACTTCCGAACGGCGGGTCATGACGCCGGTGTGCCAGTGCTCCAGCTGACGGCCGGTAATCAGTACCCAGGGGTAGGCTTCATCCGGCAACTCGTCCGCATTGGTGAAGGGGGCAGGCGTGAAGGTTGCCTTCCCTGATGAGGTCGGAAAGTGTTCGGTAAAAATCACCGGTTGTCCCGGATCATCCTCATCATGGCAGGGATAGGTCACAGATCCGGCCTCTTCCAGCCGCTCCCAGGAGATGCCGGCGATGCTCCGCATGGCCTGTCGCATCTCGGAAAATACCTCCCTCGGATGGTTGTAGTGCCAGCTCAGCCCCAGCCGGTTGGCCAATGCCTGAATGATCTCCAGATCCTGTCGTGCCTGACCGGGTGGATCCAGGGCCTGACGACCCAGCTGCACGCGTCGGTCAGTATTGGTAAAGCTACCGTTCTTCTCGGTAAAGGCCGAGGCCGGCAGGATGACATCTGCATACCAGGCCGTCTCAGTCATGAAGATATCCTGTACCACCAGGTGATCGAGCCCGGCAAGTGCCTTACGTGCATGATTCAGGTTGGGATCGGACATGGCCGGGTTCTCACCCATGATATACATGCCTTTTATTGTGCCCTCGGTAATGGCATGCATGATCTCCACCACAGTAAGACCGGGATTCGGGTCAAGTGGCTGGTTCCATAAGGCTTCAAAGCGGGCTCTGACATCCGGGTCGTCGACCCGTTGATAGTCAGGAAAGACCATCGGAATCAAATCGACATCTGAGGTGCCCTGTACATTGTTCTGTCCACGTAGGGGATGCAGACCGGTGCCTGGACGGCCGATCTGCCCTGTCATCAGGGCCAGAGAGATGAGGGCGCGGGCATTGTCAGTGCCATGCACATGCTGAGAGACGCCCATGCCCCAGAAGATGATGGAGGCTCTCGAGGAGGCGTAGAGTCGCGCCACCTCGCGGATGGCGGCTGCATCGATACCACAGACAGATGCCACGGCTTCTGGCGTAAACGGCTGCAGGTGCGATTCCAGTGCTTGAAAACCATGGGTACGTTCAGCAACGAATTTTCTATCCACTAGATCCTGCTCTATCACAGCGTGCATGATGGCATTGAGCAGGGCCACATCGGTGTCAGGTTTGAAGTGGAGGAAGTGTGTGGCATGTCCGGCAATGGCGGTGCGGCGGGGATCCATGACGATCAGTGTTTTGCCTGCCCTTACCTCGTTCTTTATGAAGGTGGCTGCTACCGGATGATTTTCGGTGGTGTTGGATCCGATGATCAGGATCAACTCCGCATCACTGACATCCGCTACCGGATTGGAGACCGCGCCGGAGCCGATCATCTCCAACAACGCGACCACGGAGGAGGCATGACAGAGACGGGTACAGTGATCCACATTGTTACTGCCAAAGCCGGTGCGAATCAGTTTCTGAAATAGATAGGCCTCTTCATTGGAGCACTTGGCAGAACCAAAGCCGGCGAGTCCGGGGGGACCCAATTGATCATGCAGGTTGCGGAGTCCGGTAGCGGCAAAATCCAGCGCCTCTTCCCAGCTCGCTTCACGAAATTCCTTAAAAGGGTTTTCTCGGTCAAGATCAAGCTCAGCTCGTTTGGGTGCATCTTCCCGTCTTATCAGCGGCACAGTCAGGCGTTGGGGGTGGTGGACATAGTCGAAACCATAACGCCCTTTAACACAGAGTCGGCTGTTGTTCGCCGGTCCATCACGGCCGGTAAGATAACGTATCTGATTTCACCAATATGGTAGGTAAGCTGG
>JAHXHU010000119.1 GCA_025656375.1 Candidatus Thiodiazotropha sp. (ex Ustalcina ferruginea)
TCACCATTCCAAGTGAAACGCCCTGTGCGGAGCCGCATGCAGGGTGTTGTGGGGGCTGGGGGTTAGAGACCCCCGGCTACCCGATTGAACACTCTTCCTGTAGGCCTCGATGAGGGTGCTACCGCTGCTGTAGTGTTCCATCAGAATAGCGGGATTGGGGAACTTGCCTGGATGGTTGCAAGGTTCTACTACCGTACCGTAACTACCGCTGGCACCTGCCTCCAACCAACGCAAGGCGCTCATCTGCTTGCTGCTGTTGAGTTGACCGCCTGCCGAGGTCAGATGGTCTGCTACAGCACCGGGTAGGAAGGTCAAGCTGTCGAGTGCATCGACCTTGGATTTGCCTGTAAAGTAGAACAGTACATCATCACGATTTCGAAGGGCGTCATCATGAATGATCTGTGTCTCGAACCAACCTTGCATGAGGGTATTGATGCGAGGGTAATCATAAGCACGCACATTTCGTGCGCTATCGCTGGTGCTGACCAGATAGGCCGTTCCCTGGGGTAGGGTATTGTCTGCGGCGATACCACTGTCAATCAAGCGCTTTGCCGCAGCAAAGTTGTTGGCTGCAATGCTGATGGTTGGACGGATCGCTAAATCAACATAGGGATCTGCACCATTATAGTTGTAATAGGGGCTATGACGGGTCGTGTCGCATTGCTGTTGAGAACACCAGCCACTCTCTAAACCAAATGTAATGGCCGACGTAATCGACATGCAGCCCACACGGTAGGGCCTGGACCATGTGATGGCATAGGCCTGGATATGTTCAGGGGTTGTCTTTAGCAGGCTATTTCTGAGCCGGGTGAATGCAGCTACCTGGATGGTCGTTTTTTTCGGCTCAAAATTGACATGCAGCAGGTTCCCTGCAGGCAGTCCACGTGTTTGTAGATAATAGTTGCCAATCTGTACACTGAGAGGATCTTTGTCATTGACGATAACGGCCAGTTCATATGGCTGTAATCGATATTTTGGGAGGGAGAGTTGTGGTGTTCCAGCAATCAGTACAGGGGAAAGCAATATCCCAAACAGTAGCATACACAGGCTTTGCCAAGCATAGCGTGACACGATTGGGTAGTTGTATATTTTATCCATAAAGGTGACAGGCCTGATTTTTTTAACGCAAGATTCGAAGATCGAGTCCTGTGTCATACAGACGATCAGTATTCATTGTGGAGCGGTTACGAGAGCGGCAGGTTCAGGAACATCATAGAGCCTTTTTTCCGGGCTGAATGAGATACGCAGTGGCGACTGGGTAATCGGCCATTGCCCTTTAAACCGGATTTCGGGTCTCTCTCCCTCAAAAGCGAGATAGCTGTATTTGCCATAGTGTGGCAGTTTTCTTGTCAGTCCCGGTAGCGCAGCCGCTGATTGACTAGCGACCCAGGCGATGGCCTGGCCGGTTTCCAAGGTATGTTGGGTGAGTGCAAAGCTATGATTACTTATAGAATGGCTTGATGTTGAAACCGTCACGGCATCTTGCTCCAGTGCAAAGGGGTATCCCTTTAGCATGTCGATGAAGCCATCAATGAATCGGTTTTCCCAACCCAGCAACCAAATCGGGCGATCCTTCGGCAGTTGGGTAATCTCACTATCGAGAAGAATGTCTGCATCCTGGTAGCCCTCACTCCACTGCTGGGCCAAGTTCCGGTAGGCCCTCAATAGTTGATCGGGTGCTTTGGAAGGAATAACCATAAGTACCCGGTCACTACCGAAGAGTCGGCTGAGTGTCGGTGGAGATTCGGAGGGATCGAGTTGCCTGAACAGATCGAACCATGGATCAATGTCGAGCTGAGTTGGCTTACTGGCAAGATCAAAAACAAACTGTTTTTTTCGCTGGTCAGTGAACAGTCTTAACAGTAATACGCTGCCATCTGTTTGTTGAATGACAAAGGGGACTTCGATGGGAAAGGGAGGTTCCTGTTGGGTCTGTAGCAGTGAGCCGTGGAGTCGATATCCTGCAGAGCCCTTTTCTACTGAGATACCCTGAACGGTGATACTGGGGGATCCGTTCCTCTCCGTCCAGTGTTGAAAGAATGTCTTCAACGATTGTCCACTGACTGGCTCAAAGGCCGCTCTCAAATCCTCATAACCAGCTGTTTTGAAGCGGTTATTACGGTAGTAGCTCCGTAAGCCGGCGATAAAGGGTGCGTCGCCCAGCTTGCGTCGGAGCATGTGGAAAAACATCAGGCTCTTGTCATAGCCAACGGCCTGACTCGCTGTCGAGTGACGACCGCGGAATTCGATCAGAGGGAAGTCATTTTCTGAGCGAATGAAGTCCCGATATCGCTGCAGTGCTGTTCGGCGATGATTAGCCCCCTGGCCACGTTGTTCAGCCAACAGATGATCCGCCAGGTAACTGGTCAAGCCCTCAGCCCAGTTACCGGTTTGATAGTCGATGTAGACACTGTTCCCCCACCAATTATGGAGAATTTCATGGGGATAGGAGGTATGTAGTATAAAGGGTAGACGTAGAACCCTGGGGCCAAGCAGAGTGAAGGAGGGCATACCGTAACCACTCTCCCAGAAGTTTTCCACCATGGCGAACTTCGCATAAGGATAGGGGCCGATAAGGGTCTGGTAGAGTTGCAGATAGTGATCAGTAACCTGTAGGTAGCGATCGGCAATAGCCGCATCATCCTGACGCAAAAATACTTGTACCTCGTGGTTTTCCAATGGCTTGCGATAGAGGTGGTAGGGTGCCGCTATCAGATAGATATCATCCTGGGGAGTTTTTTCACGCCAGCGAATCTTTGTCCGCTCTTGATGGGTATTTATTTTGGGACCTTCACCCTGACTCACTGCCAGCCAAGGTTTTGGCAGCTCGACGTTCAGTTCAAAGGTGTGCAGGCTATCTGGAAAGTAGGGATACCAGCCGGTGCTGGCATCCAGAAAGATACCCCGCTTCGATATGGTGCCGGAGAGTCGTTGGCTGATTCGTCCAGGACTCTCCTTAAGGGTGGTCAACTGGTGAGCAATCTTCCCGCTATAGTCTAGGGTGAAATGACGTTGCTGTTCAGGCATGCTGAGCCGGTACGCGACCAATGGCGCTGAGCCGGACACCGGTCCAGTCTCAATAATCTCCACGCCTGCAGTCAGGCTACGGGGATTGAGACCTTGATGCAGCAGAAATGCTGTATTGCCCCCTTCAGGCAAGCTTATTCTGTCAGTCACCTGCAGACGTTGGGTAGCAGGGTCAAGATTGACTTGTATATCGTGGTGCAGCACAGAGGTGGCGAAAGCTGGATTGGACAATAGTATTTGCCACACCAGGATGAAACAGATGAGGGATTTGTTGGTCTTAACGCGCATATGTAGTGTAGTGTCTCATAGAGGTCTGACGTTATCAGAGGCCCGTCAATGCCTCAAGTTAAGGTGTGCAGTGCTGATATCGCCAGACAATATAAGACACTCGCATCTATAAAAAAATGCTATGCATGGGTCTGACTCTTTGCGTCGGGTGGCCATCTTTCTCCAACGTCCCATTTGCACAGGCTTGTGCTGACGGGGTTTGTGCGGCATTCATGCCGATAACGAGAGATGATCGCCTGACACTTAAGCGACTGTGAGGCCGTTCAGAGGACGCTCGGTTAGTTGATCGAATTAGGAGAAGTTTGTGTTGCATCACTGCTGTCCCATAAATACTTAACGAGAAAGGCCTGAACCCCCCCTTGTTTTGATACAATGAAATCGCGACAAGTCATTGATCAATCGGGTAGCCGGGGGTCTCTAACCCCCAGCCCCCACAACACCC
>JAHXHU010000263.1 GCA_025656375.1 Candidatus Thiodiazotropha sp. (ex Ustalcina ferruginea)
GCCGCTTCGCGACAACGGATACCTGCCCGGGCCCTACGCCTACCGGGGTCTACCAGCCTGCGCATTCGCTATCCATGGCCGGCAGCGAATGACAGTTGATGGATGAAGAACGAAGTGTTCAACGGCAGTTGAATCTTTTCAAACCAGCCAATTAATCATGATGGGTATTGTCACTTGAGCACCAGGGGATTGAATTGAACATTTAGTTTATTGTAAGGTGCCATCTTGAACAGATCGTTCAGGGTCAATATACATATGCTTAGATACAATGACTTGTCATCAACCCTGTTGATCATCCTCTATTGATTCTGTTTGATCTTTGTTAACTACAGAACCCTACTACAGTTTTTAACTCAAGATAAACAGAGATCGATTTCAGTATCACCACCCAATCACCAATCCCCTGAACGTGGCCCGAATATTGCCTTTCCTGCTGGATTAGACGCCTCAAAACAATAGATCCGGAACAACAGGAGGCGAACTGGAGAGAGGTATGAATAACGCGCCCGATGATGATCAAATCAAATCGCCCGAATCCGAAAGTCGTTCCTGGGGATCTAAGCTCTTTATTGCCGTACTGGTCGCAATCCTGGCCTTTTTTTATTGGTTGCTGATCTACTCAGGTGGTGTCACCGTCCATCACGGCTAATACAGGGCGATCTTCTATGCAAACAAACGATAACAACAACGCTCTCTCCATGCTGATTTCGATCATAGTCTCTTTTATGATCGCACTGACTTTCTTTTATGGCCTCGATCACCTCGTCATGAGTATGCAGGGATTACCTCTGAATCCTGACTTGTCACCCGCCGGCTGACCGGTGAGCAAGGATAATGGTCATGAATGATAAACGCCCTTCAAATCAGCCTGAACGACCATCCACACAGATACGATGGGGACGCCGATTGTGGATTGCTTTAAGCATGCTGTTGCTTGTATACGGATTGGTGCAAGCGGTGGAAGAGAGCACTACCCTTAACCGTATTACTCCGATTGGGATGGTGCAGGTGGCAGGTGAACCACTGATTACAAAAACCACTCCAGACATAGCCGATGTCGATACTGCAGAACCCATCGCTGCCCCCAGGCCATCACGGAGTGACTACCCTAATATTGGCGTCAGCAGTCGTGCCATTGTCTGGATACTTGCCCAACTGCATCTGTTTTTTGCTGCCTTGGTACTGGCAGTCCCTCTGTTTCTATTGACGATTGAACTGCTGGGTGTTTACACCGGCGATGAGCGCTATGACAACATGGCCTATGAGTTCATGAAAATCAGCCTCACCGGGTTTTCCATCACCGCGATTTTTGGCGGTTCGCTGGCATTGGCGTTGTTTGTACTCTATCCCGATTTCATGGGGTATATGATGCATGTGTTCGGTGTTCAGGTTTTGGTGTATGCGATTCTGTTCTTTCTTGAGAGTTTTTTCCTCTACACCTACTACTACGGCTGGAACGCTTTCCGTTATGGCAATCTGAAGTGGGTGCATCTCTCGCTGGGACTGATGTTGAACGCATCCGGACTTACCATCATGGTGTTAGCCAACTCCTGGGCTACGTTCATGATGGCGCCCTCAGGTGTCAACGAAGTCGGTGCAGTGGTTGGCAATATCTGGGAGATCATGAAAGGTCCCCTGTGGAACCCCATTAATCTACATCGTTTTATTGCCAATATAGCGTTTGGTGGCACCGTGGTCGGTGCCTATGCGGCATTTAAATTTCTCAGTACCAACGATCCTGATAGAAGAGCCCACTACGACTGGATGGGTTACACCTCAAACTTCATCGCTATCCTCGCTTTTCTGCCGCTCCCCTTTGCCGGTTACTGGCTGATGGCTGAGATCTATGCCTACTCCCAACAGATGGGCATCACCGCCATGGGCGGTATTCTTGCCTGGTTGTTTATTGTGCAAGCGGTGTTGATCGGCACCATTTTGCTTGCCGGCAACTTTTACCTCTGGGCGGGAATGTCTCGTACAGATGGGTCTGACCGTTACAAAGGCCTGATCAAGTATATCGCTGCGGTTCTGGTGGTTTGCTTTCTGATCTGGGTAACCCCGCACACCCTGATCCTCTCCGCTTCTGAGATCTCTCTGCTGGGTGGCAGTTACCACCACATCCTCGGCCCACTGGGTATCATGCCGGCCAAGAATGTCGCCGTTAATCTGATGCTGGTGGCTACCTTTCTCTCCTTCCAGCTCTACCGCCGATCGGACAAGGTAGCCACGGTGAGCTGGGCACCCATGGGTAATGCGCTGATGGTGCCCATCTATGTTGTGGCCATCGTCAACATCATCTTCCTGGGTGTCTATTACGGCTACTTCACCAACACCGTCTACAAAGTCGGTTCATCTGTCGCGCAGGTGGCCTCGACCCTGGTTGTGATCATTGCAGGTATCATTCTCGATACCCTGATGTTCAGAAATGCCAAGACACTCCCCTCTCACTGGGGACGGATTCCCGACCGTGCACAGTATGCCCTTTTTGCCCTGCCGATTGCCTTTACCTGGCTGATGGGACTGATGGGCTATGTGCGTTCTTCAGTCAAGACCCACTGGCATGTCTATACGGTAATGAAAGACAACTCACCGGATAATTACATACCGACCATCGCCTATGCCGGCAATATGATCACTATTGTCACCGTGTTGTTCCTGCTCTGCGTATTGTTTATGTTCTGGGTGGCTAATCTGAGTTCCACACGACAGGCCAAACCTGCAGCGGGAGGTGCTGTATGAAGGTATTGTTGAAGACACTCGGATTCAGTTTAGCGCTAACACTGCTTTTTACCTTCGTGACCTACCTGCTGCCCCAGGTGGAAGGAGAGGCCCCGGTTGAAAAAGAGGTCGACCTGAGTTCCCTCACCATGGATGACTTTATCACCCTGGGAGAGGATCTTTTCAACAACAAGGGCACCTGCACGCTCTCTCATAAACCTGCCCCACTCGGTCGCGCACCGGATATTCAGGGTACGGATATGATTGCCTTAAGCGATGAGCGACTCGCTGATGAACGCTATCAGGGAGAGGCCAAAGATGCGGCAGGCTATATGCTTGAATCGATGATCGATCCGAGCCGTTACGTGGTTGCCACATGGGGCAAAAAAGGCACCAGCGATAGCGAATCACCCATGCCTGCCATCGATAAGCCACCGATAAAGCTTTCCACCATTGAGATGGATCCCATCATCGCCTACCTGCAAGCCAAAGACGTCAATGATGTCACTGTGGCTCTACCATCACCGGAGGATGCGGCGTCAGTAGCCAGTACGGATCAGAAAGCCTCTGACGGCACCACGCTACAGGCACCGGCAGCAACCGTCGAAGAGGCACTCGGCAAGTATGCCGGCAATGCCTGTCACGCAATGGACAGTAGTGACACACGGGTAGGAGCGGGCTTGGTCGATGTCGGCACGCGTCTGAGTAAGGAGGATATCCGGCAAAGTATTGTCGATCCCAATGCCGTTATAGCTGAAGGCTTTGCTGCCGCCATGCCAGCCGATTTCGCAGCCAAGATGACCGTCAAAGAGCTGGATATGATCGTTGCCTATCTGCTGGAGAAGAAATAATGAAAGGCTTTAAGATTCCGGCATTCTGGCAAGCGGTCATTGTTGCTATTGTCGCTTATCTTTTGTTTGCCAATGCCTTCCCACCTGTACTGCCAAAGACCCTGATGGTGCAGTACATGATAATTACTTTGATTGGGATTTTGCTCTACTTTGCCTTTGACGATGAGAAATGGAAGGAATTCCAGT
>JAHXHU010000414.1 GCA_025656375.1 Candidatus Thiodiazotropha sp. (ex Ustalcina ferruginea)
ATTTTGATGTCTCACAAGTCCGTTGGCAAAATAAACCAGTTCAAGACAATTGGTTACAACAATATTTACTGAAGTTAATGGGACAGCAGTGTAAAAGTATACATATTCAATACGCCTTACAATACGGATAGATTAAGTATCTAATTACTCGTTACCGCTGCAGACATGGTGCTCAACATTGCCCAGCAAACCGATAATCTCTTTTGACAGGGGATCGACCCGGCTATACAGGGTTTCCGCCTCGTCTGGCTTGTCACTCTCCATGAGCGCGATGATCTCCCTTATAAGCTGATGCAGCTCTTTATGCGGCCGCTCAATGGCTTGGATTTCAGCCATATCCCCATAGCGGCTCAGGCCCTCTGAATAGTACCATTTGCCCAGTACGCAATCATGATGTGAGACCGCCTCGTCATGGGTGAGTGATGATTTGCCATCAAGAAATGAGCGCAGTCTCGCTTTCCAGGCAAGATGGGCCGATTTTGCCGAACTGAAGTCAAGACCGGTATCACCGGAAAATTTGAACTGCTGGACAACAGACTGTAACCCGGCAGCGAGGCTACCCAGGGCATCGACGGTTTCTGCGGTATCCTTTGCCCGAAGAGAGGTCTGCTTACTGTTGTCCTTGATGTTGAAGATATTTCTATTGACCTCTTCCGCCACTGAGCACTGCTCCTCTGCGGCTGTTGCGATCTGTGTGTTCATTTGGTTGATTGTCTCCACAGCATGGCTGATTTCACTGAGCGCATTCAGCGTATCCGTTGCCTGAAAGACGCTGCTGTCAACCTTCTGTCTGCCTGACGCCATGAAAGATACAGCATGCTGCGTGCCATGCTGCAATGCCTGGATCATAGACTCGATCTCGCCGGTCGATTGATGTGTTCGGTTGGCCAGGCCACGAACCTCATCGGCGACCACCGCAAAGCCACGTCCCTGCTCACCGGCACGTGCCGCTTCGATGGCGGCATTGAGGGCGAGCAGGTTGGTCTGTTCAGCAATGCTTTTTATCACATCAAGTACACTGCCGATACGCACACTCTCCTGTTCGACACCGAGGATTGACTGCTCGGCAAGTTCAACTTCACTGGCCAGTTCCTGAATCGCATGCGCCGTCTCCTGGATAATTTTACAGCCGGTTTGCGCCTCTTTGTGAGCCGCTTTAGTTGCTTCTTCAGCGATGCTTGCATTTTTTGCCACATCGGTGATGCAGGCGGTCATCTGATTCATTGCTGTGGCAATCTGCTCCGTCGCATTCTCCTGTTCAAGAACTCTTCGGATGATCTGGCTGGTGTTATCCGACGTTTGTGCAACCGTATCAATGACCGATTCAGTGGAATGGGCCGTTTTTTGAATCAGGGTGCGAATCTTTGCGACGAACAGGTTAAAACCATCGGCCAGAAGCCCCAGTTCATCATCACTGTTTTTGTCAAGACTCATCATCAGGTTGCCATCGCCACTGGCGATGTCCTGCATCGTGGTTGCAGGGTCTATGATAGGCTTGTTGATGACACGAGTGATCAGCCAACTGACCAGTAAACCGAATAACAGTCCAAATACGAGTAAACCCAAGACCAGTCTGTTGGTGAAGCTGGCATTGTCGATAAGATGGCGACTGGTCTGAGTAATCTGCGATTCATGTTGCTTGACAAGTGCCTGGAGTTTGCTGTCGATTTTTATGAATAGCGGACTGATCTGACTACGCACAATCCAGGCGTCGCTGCGCCACTGCTCGCTGCCATGAATCGCTAATAACTTATCGTAGTGTTGTTTGAAGCTACTGATGTTGAGCTGGAATTGCTCGATTGAATCCGCTTGATCAAGGGTCAGGCGATCATCGTAGGCATGCACCTTCTCGATCAGGTTCCTGGTCCTGTCAACATAAAGATTCATGTCATTGATGCTGGAGTCGCTACGAAACGCAAGGTAACCACGCACGCCATTCATCACATTACTCCAGGCATACCTCAGTTCAGCAAGGTCATTCAGTAGTTGTTTACGGTCCGAGTCATCGGATTCATCCATTTCAGACATCATCATCTGCGATGAGAGTTGCATCAGGTTTCGGCTGATAGGGTTTATATGTGTATTGGCATAGGCAATACCTGGGAAATTCTGTTCGTATGAAGCGGTCTTGGTGAGCAATTCATCAGCGGTTTTTTCAAACAGCTTCAACTCAAGCGCAATTTGGTTGATCAGTTGGTTTGATCTTTCGTCATTTGCGACAATATGTTTTGCCTTGAGGGATTGAATAAGTTGCCTGGTACGTTCCTTCTGATCCGAAAATTCATCCAGATGACGTGTTTCCTTGGTGAGCAGATAGAACCCAAGAGAACCTGCCGCTTGCTTTAAGCTTGTGGTCAGGTCTTTTGTCAGCATCACTGTGGGCTGTCTCTCCTGAACAACCTCATCGACACGCTTTTCCACTTCACTGAGACTTGCCAATGTAATGATAGAAGAGAGCGAAAGGATACATAGAATGAGTCCAAAGCCGAACCATAATTTGGTACGGATCGACAATGATTTTAAAATGGTCATGATCGTTTCCTTGATACGGATATATCCATATCCATTACGTTTGCGCTTTTATATTATTGTAAATACAAGCGTTATCTATCGATGCCTGCAAGCCACCTGCAAGCTGGTTTATTCTTTATCAAAAGGATAATTATTTATAAAGACGATAAAATCCCTTTTATTCCCTGTTCGAAGAAGCTATCGTCCTTAAGACGTAATGCTTTAGTAGGATTTATTGTTAATACGCTGAAAATGAGATGGATTGTGAAAAACGTTAACGTTCAGAATATAAAATACTAAACGTAAAAACCATGAAAATCAGCATATTGCTAACTATTGAAGTGATAGAGGGCTAACAGTATATCTTATGTTTACAATACAAAAAAATATAGCCTAAAGAGTGATCAGACATATGAAAATGCAGAAAAAATACAACCACCCAGTAACTTTTAATCTGATACTGGTAATTTTAATTGCAATAGTCTGTAAACCGGTGAGTGGGGGATGGCTTGAGGCTGTTGTACCTGTTCTTCGTGCAGCACCGCTACTTGAACTTACAGATACTGAAGGTGACGCTCATCCAATGAGTGCACTCATGGATCGTGTTGTATTGGTCAGTTTTTGGACCACCTGGTGTCCACCCTGTATAGAAGAGATGCCGTTATTGGTGAGATTACATAATGATCTAAGCCAATCAGGTTTAACCATTCTTGCAGTGAACGTACAGGAGAACAAACGCAAAGTGAAGCAGATTGCTTCTCGTTTAAATCTTAATTTTCCTGTGCTGCTTGATCCGAAAAGAGTAGCAGGTAATGCATGGGAGGTAAGCATATTTCCCACTAGTTTTCTTGTAGATACCCATGGTTTGATAAGGTACAAGGCGATTGGACCTATCCAGTGGGATAGTGAAGAGACAAAATCAGTTATTAAGGAGATGTTGAATCAACGAAAGGCTGAATCAAATGGAGTATTGCCATAGATAGGGGGTTCGGCCTCGCAGTCATCTGGTAGTCATAAGAACTGAATTAATCGTGTAAATAATAAAAAAATGAAGATACGTGAAAAAGGAAAAATCTACGTATAAAAATAATCACTGCTGTCCCATAAATACTTAACGAGAAAGGCCTGAAAACCCCCTTGTTTTGATACAATGAAATCGCGACAAGTCATTGATCAACA
>JAHXHU010000265.1 GCA_025656375.1 Candidatus Thiodiazotropha sp. (ex Ustalcina ferruginea)
AAACTGTTATTCGGGGATCCACCAGATCCCGATATTTCACCACTTCAATCCAGGCTGCTATTCTCATGAATATTTATGGGACAGCAGTGACATATAATAAACGATTAATATCAATCCATATCACTCATTATTTCTTTATCTAAAAAAGCATTAGAATGGACAAGCCAGCATTAAAACAACTCATAAGAACCCTTGCTTTTGCAGCACGAAAGCATCGTGATCAACGACGCAAGGATGTAGAGGCTTCGCCCTATATCAATCATCCAATTACTTTGGCCGATATTCTGGTCAATGAGGGTGGTGTGACAGACATACATGACACAATCGAAGACACTGATACGACCGTAGATGAGATTGAATCTGAGTTTGGTCTTGTCGTAGCAGGCTTGGTTATGGAGGTGACTGACGATAACTCTTTATCGAAGCTGGAGCGAAAGGAGTTACAGATTCAACATGCTCCTTATCTTTCCAAAAAAGCTCGATTGGTTAAATTGGCCGATAAGATCGCCAATTTGCGTGATGTCTATCAGAGTCCGCCAATAGACTGGTCTTTACAGAGAAAGCAGGCTTATTTTGATTGGGCCAAGGCGGTGATCGATGGGTTGAGAGGTACCCATGATGACCTTGAGGCTATCTTCGATGCCGTCTATAAAAATAGGCCCAAGGGTTAATCACTACGAGTTAGAGCGTGATTACCCGCAAACAAACACCAATAAACGAGAATGCTTGGTTGTAGGGTGCTGCTCTACTGCACCAAAAATATATCTGATCAAATGAAAGAGATAGCGCCAATCGTTATCTGTTGCCTTTTTTGATTTGGGCCTGTTGACATAAGGTTCGGTATGGCAGGCCGCACCTTACACGGGGGTAACGAGAGGTGTGTATTTTGGTGGGAATCAGGTGGTGTCTATATCTGGCCAATCGTACTCAGGAAAAAAAACAGTACGATAAAAAAGCCGCCGACAACCAACCAAATGGTATTCCATCTTTTATGACGTAATTTAAGTTTGGCTGTCTGAGCGTCGATGGCTTCCTTCTCGCTGTCACTGAGTGATGGGTCAATCCAGACCCGTTTATGGCTTAGATCATCAGCCTCAACTGCTGCAATCATCTGTTTGAGGTCGGCACGATAGATATGATTGTCTAGATCGATAAGGGCGTTGTGCAATACACTATGGAGATGCATTTGACCCGCTTCGATATCATTGAATCGTACAATGTAGCGGACTGTTGAACCGGGACTGGCCGCTTGTGTACTGGGTAGTTCATCCTTAATCAGAACCCGGACCAGGCCCTTATGTTCGGGGTGTGTTTCCAGTGTGAGATAACCTGTCTTCATAGGTTTTTATATTAACCCGGCACCTTAATAGGCCCTGTTCAGCCGATGTGTGCCTACCTACAGCAAGGCATCAAAACGCCACTGTAGCACTTCTACAGTAAGTTTTGATAACGCAGTCTGTAGGTAGGCATACATTGGCATGTCTTAATTAATTCAGTATGTTAGGGGCTTCAAGAATGCCTTTGCTCTACGTTGTGGATCTTGCCAGGACATCTCCATTGGCTGTGAGCCATGTCTTGATAAAGGGCATTCTTGAAGCCCTGAACTGGGCCTATTAAGGTGCCGGGTTAATCTTACATGAATCTATGGATTCGGGTATAAGTGAAAGGCCGTTTTTCACTCATCTCCCCAGACCAGTTCTCCAGCTTCCCGCAAGTCATAGCCAGTCAATTTATCTGCCATGGTTTTACAGTCGGAAGAGCGCAGTCTTGTAATGAGGTCCTGGAACAGGCGGCGAAACCAGATGCTGCGTGGTAACGTCAGATCAAATGACTCCCAACCGAACGGGATGAATGCCAGACCGTATTCGTTGGCAGCAGCCCGTGCGCCTGGTGCCACATCAGCTTGGTTCATAGCAATACTGGCAGCGGCTTCCCGTTCAGATAAGGCCGTGCTGACACTGTTCAGGCGTTCTTCGCTGGTTCCATAGCGGCTCAGTACTTCGAGTAAAAAGCGTTGCGCGCCAGCACCACTCTGTCGCATGGCCCAGCGATAGGGATGTTCGAAGAGTTGCTCAGGCTCAAGCTGCTGTTGTTCGATTTGCCGGCTGACCATTAATCCCTGTTCTCGGCGAAACAGGCGTATCAGCACCCATTGTCGGTATTGAGGATATTGACGCAGCAGCGCAGGGTGGCGCATATGGCTTTCCTGATTCGGTCCCCAGTGGATGCCACAGGCATCTATCCGGTTGGCTTGCAGCAGCTCCAGTCCAAGCCGGGTACCGGTTGGGGAGTAGTTGATTAAAGCGTGAGAGCCGGTCTCCTGGGCAAACGTCATGATCAGTCGATAGAGCAGAGGATCATCGCTGCCGGCAATCACCAGCCGGTTAGTCATCAGGCCACCATGGGCGGAGTCGAGCATCCAGCGATCGACCAACTCCCTCGGGAATAGCCACTTGCCGGTGATCTTGGTGGCTGGGATACGCTCTTCGCTGACCAGTGAGTAGATCTTCTTCTCATTCAGGTGAAGATACTCCGCTACCTGTTTGACGTTCATGAACACATGTTGTTCCTGTGTCATCACTGCTACCATACATATCCTCCTTTATCGGCTTTTTGCATGTTCCACTCTCCTTTTCCCCACATTTTTCAGACGACCATCAGGTATGGCATCGAAGGTGATGTTTTCCGCCCCGTTGTAGACCAGGAAGTGTTTACCCTTGGCGCGGGCAATCAGGGTTACCCCGACCCGTCTGGCTAAATCAAGTCCCATCTGCGTGGCACCCGAGCGGGACAGCAGGATAGGTATGCCCATCTGTGCTACTTTGATCACCATCTCAGAGGTGAGTCTGCCTGTGGTGTAGAAAAGCTTGTCATTGCCAGTGGTACCCTGCAGCCACATTTGTCCGGCTATGGCATCGACTGCGTTGTGCCGACCCACATCTTCAATGAACAGTTGAATATCCCCATCCTGGCAGAGGGCGCAGCCATGCACTGCACCTGCTTGCTGGTAGACTTGGTTGTGCTCGTTGAGTGTTTTCAACAGATCGTATATCTCAGACTGTCGCATCATGCCACGGGGCAGATTGATCTTTTCAATATCATCCATCAGATCACCAAAAACAGTACCCTGACCACAACCGGTAGTGACGGTTTTTCTCACCATCTTTCCATCCAGATCCTCTACGCCATGATAGGTGGTGACGGCAACAGAATCTGTCTCCCAATCTACCTGGACCGCTTTAATCTGATCAATATTCTGTAGCAGTCGTTGGTTACGTAACCAACCCAACACCAGCATCTCCGGACGGGTGCCAAGGGTCATCAAAGTCACTATCTCGCGTTTGTCGAGATAGAGGGTGAGCGCGCGCTCAGCGGCTATGTGTCCTGCACGTATTTCACCAAATTCATCAACTGCTGATGCGGCCTCGGCTGCATTCAGTCCAGCATCGGTGAGAAGAGGCTGGTGTGGCTTATGAAGCATATCCATTGTGTGTCTCTTTTATCCACCTGTGACATTCATATGACGAAACAACACAGGCTGGGCGGTGATATCGAAGTAATGACCTTTGGGTTTGATCTGCATGGCATCGATCGCTGAGCGCCATGGAAGGCTGAAAGCCGAGGCGGTTAGTCCCCGGCAGCCGTGAGGCGAGACTGTAGACCCGCCGTGCCTTGCGC